>CAMLEF010000162.1 GCA_946478675.1 uncultured Flavobacteriales bacterium
ATTACGATGCGGTGTTCGTCGGCGAAGCGGGCGAAGATCATATCCACTGCGAAACACTGCAAACCGGCAAATATTACCTTTTCGTGACCGGCTGGGATACGACCAGCAATGCGCGTGTGTCCGGCGGAATGGCGATCAAGATCAAATACAAACAGCGCAAGCAGGAGATCGACCAGGACGTGGCTGTGACGGAATAATTTTCCTGTGAAATTTATTCGGCCCTGGTTTCTTCGGATGCCGGGGCTTTTTCGTTTTTCACGAGCCACACCACCAGCAGCGGGAACAACAGCAGGTCCGTAAGCACTGCAATGAGCAGCGTGATGCTGACGAGCAATCCGAAATAAAACGTGCTTTCAAAACCCGATCCGACCAGCGTGAGAAAGCCTGCGGAGAGAATGAGCGAAGTGACTACTACGGCTTTTCCTGTCGAAATGAAGGTGCGCTTCACGGCGTACAGCACGGATTTCCCGTGACTGATTTCCAGCTTCAATCGTCCGAGGAAATGGATCGTGTCGTCCGTGGCGATGCCGAATGCGATCGAGAAAATGATCGACGTCGACGACTTCATGTCGATGCCCGCGAAACCCATCAGTCCGCCGATGAAAATGATCGGCAGTAAATTCGGAATGACCGCGATGATCGCCATGCGCCAGGAACGGTGAATGATGGCGATGATGATGCCGACGACGAAGATGGAGAAGAACAAGCCCTGCAGCGTGTTCGACACGAGGTATTCGTTGTTCTTGTCGAGCATCACCGCTGCGCCCGTGAGGCGGATGTCGATCGCTTTCATGTCGGGGTTGGCGGCCATGAAGGCGAACAGTTCTTTGTTCTTCGCGCGGATCTTCTCGCTGCCGATGTCGTGCATCTTGCCGGAAATGCGTCCTTCTTTCCCGACGATGCGTTTTTTCGTGCCGTCGACATTCACCGTATCGACGCGAACAAACAGCCGCATCGTTTTGAGCTTTGAATAATGCGAAAGCTGTGCCGTGAGATCCGCGAGCTCCGAGGAATCTTCCGGCAATTTGAAATACGCAATGTTGCCGTCGTGCAGCGTTTTGTTCAGGCCTTTCACCATCGTCGCGGGCGAGATGATAAAGCCGACGCCGTAATTTTTCTCGAGATAATCGCCCAGCTTGTCGACGGCGTGCAGCTCTTTTTCATCGAGCAGCGTATGCGTGGAATCGGAAGGCTTCACGATGATCTCGAAAGGACGCACGCCGGAAAAATTGTTCTCGAAGAATTCGAAATCTTTCCGCAGCTCGTCTTTTGTCGTGAGCCCTTCGACCAGGTAATTATTGAGATGGATGCGCGTGACGCCGTAAATGCTCAGCGCCGTCAGCAAAAGCGTGGCAACGCCGATCATTTTCCCGTTGCGGAAGATCCAGCCGAGCAGCGCCGACAACCGCCGGCTCCAGAATTCCGACGAGCTGCTTTCGAGCTTTAAGTTCGGCTGCGGGATCACGTTCAGCACCACCGGCATGATCGTAAACGCCAGCACGAATGCGATGAATACACCGATGGAAGTGTACAAACCGAAATCACGGATCGGCGTAATGTGCGAATTCAGCAGCGTGAGAAAACCGAGGCCGGTCGTGAGCAGCGTGATGAACGTGGCGAATCCGACATCCTTGATCGTTTTCAGCAGCGCGTCGAAACGGTTGGTGTTGCCGCTGCGCAGCTCTTCGAGATATTTCGTCACGATGTGCACAACGTCCGACATGCCCACCACGAACATCATCGTCGGCAGCAGCACCGTCATGATGTCGAGCGATTTCCCGGTTGCCGTCATCAGCGCGAGTGTCCACACGATCGAGAGCACGACGATGAAAACGGGCACCCACACGCCCCAGAAGGAACGAAACGAAATGTAGAGGAAGAGCACGACGAGCAGGAACGACGCCACGAAGAAGATCGTGAATTCATGCTGCAGGCGGTCGAGATATACTTTCTGCCCGTTGAGCTTGCTCGCCAGGTGAATGCGGTCGAACGGATAGCGGCCGATCTCTTTGTTCATGCGCGCGAGCACGGCATCCGATTTCGCTTTCGAAATGCCTTCGGTGGTGCGGATGAAGAGGCTGACGGATTTTGCGTTGGGCGAGAAGAAGGTGCCGATCAGCTCTTTGTTCTGGTAGATGTAAGCGGAATCGTCTTTGTAATGCGCAGGATTGTCGAGATGGATGTAGGGATAGCTGCCGCTCGTCGTCAGGTACGTCATGTCCGAAGGCGAGAGCACGCCGGTGATGTCGGGGATCGTGCGCAGCGAATCGGTCAGCTGCTGGATGTGCTGCAGGAATTTTTCGTCGAAGATTCCTTTTTTGTTTTCCACCGCGAGCAGCACGAACTCGTTGTCGTATTCATACGTCTTGCGGAATTCCAGGTACGCATCGAGATCGGGATCGTCGACCGGGAAGAAGGTTTCGAAATCGTAATCGAAACGGATCTTGCGCAGCTCGAGCACTGATGCTACGGTGATCAGCGTAACGACGAGAAGCGCGAGGAAAGAAAGAAGGCGAAAATGTTTACGGATGAAGTCCATAAAAGCGGCTGCTCAAAGTTCGGAATTCACCGGCAGGAGAAACGGAAAAGAGGAAATAAAAAAAACGCCCCGGGAGCGGAGCGTTTTTTTGTGCGAGGCGTGAAGCACTCAGATCTTTTTGACGTTGACGGCGTTCACACCTTTGCGGCCTTCCGTTACTTCGAAAGAAACCTTGTCGCCGGTGTTGACCGGTTGATCGATGAGGCCGGTGATGTGAAGGAAAATTTCGCTGCCTGACCCGTCTTCCTTAATGAAACCATAACCCTTGGTCGCATTAAAAAACTTGATTGTACCTGTTTTCATGCAAAGAACCTGATGATAGTGAGAGATTGGTTGAATTATATGCAAGATAGGTCACGGCCTTCTTATTTGCAAGAAAGCCGGTTTTCAGGAGGTTACAGCGTTTTTGGTGGCGGTGATTTTGATATTTTCGGTGCCGGTCAATCTTGAATTTACGACATGGAATTGCGCACGGTTTGGGAAAGCAAAGAGCGAAGGCGGGAAGTTTTCCTCCTCGTGCTGGTTTGCATTTTCATGTCGTGGCAATTCACGCAGCTTTCGGATTACGGCAATTATTATTTCGGCAGCCGTTTCCTGCTCGAAGGAAAATTCAATGCCGGCGTTTACGATCCCTGGACGTTCAATCAAATGATCGGGCAGGAAGGAGCAAAAGGATTGTACGAAAACTACACGCCGGTTCCGCCTTTCTCTTCGGTGTTCTATGTCCCGTTTGCGATTCTCCCTGCTCTCGTTTCGAAATCGCTGTTCAATATTGTGGGGCTGATGGTGCTTGCGCTCGGCATGATTCGTTGCAGTGACCTGTTTGATCGCCGTGGCATTGCGACGTTAATCATGGTTTTATTTCTCCCGCTGAAAACCAATCTCGATGCGGGACAAACGTATTTGTTGCTGATCGGAATGTTGTTGTTGGGCTGGCGTTTTTACCACGAAAAAAAATACTGGTGGGCGGCGCTGCTCTGGGGAATTTGTATCCATCTCAAGATAAGTCCAGCGATCATTTTCATTTTCCTTTTGCTGGAGAAAGATTGGAAAATGCTGTTGTGGCTTTTGCTTTCCGTTGTCGTCCTTTTTCTGATCACGCTTCCGGTAATTGAGTTTAACCTGTGGAAAATCTACGTAGTTGAAATTCTTCCGCGGCTTTCGAATAACGAAGTGAATGATCCGTTTACCAGCTTTGCGCAAACGCCCGTCACCTTTCTCCGGCAACTTTTTTACCGGGATGCGCTGTTGAATCCCGATGCGCCATTGCCGGATATGGAGCTCTTCCGCCGGCTCAGCGCTGCAGTTAATGTCGTATTGCTTTTCGGCGCAGTGCTGGTTGCTGCTGCGAAAAATGTACGTCCCTTCACGAAATTTTCGTTCTGGTTTTTTACCGGAATGCTCGTGAGCGGTTATTCGACCGGTTACGGCATTTTCATTTTGCTGCTGCCGCTGATGGCTATGCGCGTCGAGCTGCACGATAACAGGAAGTTTGTTTTCTTCGCAGCGTTGATTGCATTCAGCGGTCTCTTGCCGGTGTATTTCTGGCAAACACATTCCTGGTTGTTTCGCTTTAGCCGCCTATGGCTGATGTTGACCGCCTGGGTGTCGATGGTCGTTTTGCTTCGCCCGTATTTTCGGATACAGGTTGCCGGAATTCTCATTTGCCTGCTGCCGTTGCTTCGCTTGTTTCAACAGGAACCAGCAGATGCAAGCCGTTATTTGTTGGATAAAGAAGTCACACTGCTGACGGGCGATTACCAATGGAGAAACGATTCACTGATCCTGCAGGTGCGGAATGAACGCGGCATCTCAACTGTCATACAATCCGTGCCGGGTGCAGCTTCCACTGATGAACGATTAACGGTCCGCGACAACCAGCTTTTCTTCGAAGACCGGCAGCTGACGTTTACACCCGACCGCAAGAAAAGACCGCTGCTCATGAGCACCGGCGACATTGTCTATCTTTCCGACAAGAACCGCGGCGTCGGTTTTTATGCGTTGCGTGTTTTGCCGTTCCGTAAATGAAAGCGATCCGTTTTCTCCTGCTGCTTTCCGTTGTGCTCTTTTCCTGCAGCGCCCCGCCCGATCCTGCGATCCGCCTGCGTTGGGTGAAAGCGTATCCCGGCGAAAAATGGGAGGATGTTCGCACCGGGCTGCTCTGGTCGCTTTCTTACCTCGGCGCTTCACTCGATTCGGCTGCTGCAAAACAGCTGATCGAACGCACGGATTCTTCCCAATTCGTTTTGCATCTCGATCGTGCGGGATTTTCTTCTTCCGCTTTGCAGCAGCTGCTGACGATTTGCGAAAACCTGCGCGGCAGTGAAGAATACGAAAAGAACAACGCGGTCGATCTCGGGCGGTTCCTGGTGCTCACGGAACATACGTCGAATCATTATTACAGCATCACCGGCGTTGCGCCGACGTTACAGGAATTTTACAGGCGACATCCGTTTACCAATGAAAAATCGTACCACCTGTACCGTTCCGCCGTTGCCGAGCACCAGCGCAACCTTCGTTTTTCCATTGGCAAAGAAGTGAGCTCCATCGCCTGGATCGCGGAAGAAGGAGAAGGCTCGATCGATTCGGGTACGTTTCGCGTGGAAGCGTACGAAGCGCTCGACGTGATGCCGAACGGGCAATTGCGTTGTGCGATTTACGATGCCGCCGGAAACCTGGTCGCGGGCTCGCCGACGCATCTGGGAAAAGCCGGCAAACCTTCGAAATGCATCTGGTGCCACGAGCTGTCCGTAGCGCCGCTGTTTTTTGAAACGCCCGAGCCGCTTTCAGGAATTTCCACGACGGAGTTCGGCAAATGGGTGGATTCTTCGCAGCATCTCATTGACCGGCATCGCGCCACGCTGCATCCGCTGATCCGTTTTGCCAATGTGCAGGATCATACCTTCGGCGAGCTGCTGTATATTTCCTTCATGGAACCTTCCGCTTTCCGGCTCGCGAACGAATGGAACACCGATACGACGACCGTTGCGAAGAAAATGCCGATCGCAACACACCCGTATGCAGAGTTCCCGATCCTCGGCAATTGCTACTATCGCTACTATGCCGATTCGCTTTCGCCGTATGAAGTGCGGAAAGTGCCGGTGTCGGTGCGCGAATATTTTGGTTCCGAACCGGATTATCTCACGCGGGAAAAATGAACGCAGCAACAACATCCTCCTGGCGCATCACACTGCCGGTGACTGCTGTATTTGCAGCGCTCGTGTTCGCCGGTTTGCTGCACCACGAAATGTGGCTCGACGAAACACATCATTGGTTGCTGGGCAATGACAGTCATTCGCTGCGTGAGCTGCTGCACAATGCGCGTTACGAAGGTCATCCGCCGTTGTGGAACCTGCTGCTGTACACGCTCAGCACTTTTACGCAGCATCCATTCGCGATGCAGGTGCTGAACGGAATCATTGCAACGACAGCCGTGTTGCTTTTTGTTCATCGTGCGCCGCTGCCGGTAATGTTGCGCGTGGCGACAACGTTCAGCTATTTCATCTTTTACGAATACGGCATCATCAGCAGGAATTATGCGCTCGTGTTTCTGCTGCTGGTGATCGTTGCTTTGTTATTTCCGGAACGACAGAAACGTTTTTTCCTTTTCTGCTTCGTGCTGCTGTTGCTGGCGTCGACACATCTTTTCGCAACGGTTTTTTCCGGTATGCTTTTCCTGCTCGTGATGATCGAACGCCGGCAAACAGGAATACGCAACGGCATTTGGGGCGCTGTTGTTTTTCTTCTGGGAATGATTGGAATTATCCTGCTTTCCATTCCGCCACGCGATCATTTTCTCTACAGCTACGATGAACTGCCGTTGCTTTCGCCTGCGTGTATCGGGAAAGCGCTGTCGATGCCGTGGAAAGGATTTTTTCCGTTGGTGGATTTCCGCAGCCGCTACCCGTGGAATTCCAACTTGCTGACGGCGCTGCCGAAATTCCTCTCCATCGTTCCGGCGCTGCTGGCCTGGTGTATTCCGTTTTTGATGTTGAAAAAGAAGCGATCGCTGGTGTTGTTCTTTGGCAGCACGATAGTGATCGTCGCGTTCTGCTGGTGGTCGCCGATGGTCGTGTCGGCGCGGCATTGCGGGTTTCTTTTCCTGCTGTTGCTGATCTGCCGGTGGATGGAAAACTATTTCCCGGAAGAGCCACTCCGCCATCCGCTGCTGGTGCGCGCGCATCGATTGGCGCCGATTGCCTGGACCGTGATGCTGAGCGTGCAACTCTTCGCCTCTGCAATACTCTATCGCACCGATTGGCAGCGCCCGTTCTCCGAAGGAAAAGCGGTTGCCGATTATTTGCGCAGCTACAACGGCCTCATCGTATTGAGCGCGCATTACACCGGCCCGCCCGTGAGCGCGTATCTCGGGCGTCCGCTGTATTACCCGGAATACGAAAGCGAAGGCACGTTCTGTCATTGGAATGCAAATCCGTTCATGATTACAGCAGATACTTTGCTGCAGCGATCGGTGCGCGTAATGGAACAACGTCATTGCGATTCACTCGTGCTTGTAACGGACCGGCCGGTTGCAGCCATTGATCTGCCACGGGAAAAGAGAAAAGAACTGGAATTGCGGCAGCTGACGTCGTTCACGGATGCGATGGTGCGTGCGGAGAATTACTACGTCTATCGCCTGAGAAAGCGGAAGTTCATTCCGTAACTTCGTGCTCCGCGATGAACCACGTCCTGCTTTTTAATCCCCGCGCCGCTGAGCATAAACCGCGCATCCCGAATTCGGTGCTGCAGGCGGCGGCCGCCATCGACGGAAAATTCGAATGGGTGATCGTCGACGGCAATATCGAGCAGGATCCGCAGCAGAAGATTTCCGATTATCTCTCTACCGGCAAATTCCGCTACTTCGGCTCGACGGTGATGCCCGGGCCGCAATTACGCCAGGCGATTCCCGTGACGAAAATGGTACGCGAAAAATTTCCGCAGGTGAAAACGATCTGGGGCGGCTATTTTCCTTCGAACCAATCGCAGGTTTGTCTCGACAGCGGCACGGTGGATATGATCATCAACGGTCCCGGCGACAAAGCGTTTCCGCTACTGCTGCAGGAGTGGGAGAGTGGCTCCGAGAATTTTGAAATGATCCCGAATCTCATTTTCCTGCGTGATGGAAAATTGTTTCGCACGCGCAAAGATGAGCTTTACGATCAGGATGCATTGCCGCAGTTTCCCTATGAAAAGCTCGACCGTTTTTACCCGCTGTCGCGTTATCTCGGGAAAACTTACTTAGGTAAAAAAACGCTGGCGTATCATTCGAGCTTCGGCTGCCCGTTCACCTGTTCGTTCTGCGCGGTGGTGCCGGTGTACAACGCGCGCTGGAAAGGAAAATCGGCAGAGCTTATTTATCGCGATGTAAAATTTATCCGTGAACAATATGGCGCGGATGCGATCGAATTTCACGACAATAACTTTTTCGTTTCTGAAAAGCGTACAGTAGAATTCTCGCGGTTGGTGCGCGAAGAGAAAATGACCTGGTGGGGCGAAGGCCGCATCGACACGCTCGACCGCTATAAAGACGAATCGCTCGCGTTGATGCGCGAAGCCGGTTGCCGCATGATCTTCTTCGGCGCAGAAACCGGCGATGACAAGCGTCTTGCGCAAATGGACAAAGGCGGCACACAAACCGGCGAACAGATCCTGCGCTTTGCAGAACGTCTCCGGAAATTCGACATCATCCCGGAATATTCGTTCGTGCTCGGAACGCCCGGCGCATCAGAAGCGGAAACAATGCGACAAATCGACGACGACATCGCGTTCATTCGAAAAGTGAAAGCTGCGAACCCGGATACGGAGATCATCATTTACGTTTACAGCCCGGTGCCGGTAGAAGGATCGGAGCTTTACGAATCGGTGAAGGCGAATGGTTTTCGTTTCCCGGAAAAGCTCGAGGATTGGATCAGTCCCGCGTGGGAAAATTTCGATCTCCGCAAAAACCCGATGACGCCGTGGCTCACGCCTGCGATGATCGATAAGATCCGGAATTTCGAAACGGTGCTGAACGGTTATTATCCGACCGTTTCCGATATCCGTCTTTCACCGTTCCGCCGCAGCCTCATTCGCAATTTCAGCGCATGGCGATACAAAATGAAATGGTACGCCGCGCCGTATGAAGTGAAGCTGCTGCAGAAAATCTGGAAGTATCGCCAGCCGGAGAAGGAAGGATTCTGATCCAAAAAAAACAACCCGGCGACAATCACGTCACCGGGCCGTTTTTCCAAAACATTTTTTTAGCCTGCCGCTGCCCGCTGCAGACAAACGGCATTGATCTTTTCGAGGAGCTCATCCATTTTCAGCGGCTTCGCGAGGAATTCGCAGCCGTGCGGGAATTGCTGCCGCACGTAGAGCCCGACATTTTTTTCTCCCGACATCAGCAGGAACGGGATCGCTTGTTGCTGCAGGATGTTCGCTACCACGAACCCGGAGAGCTCCGGCATGAACACGTCACACAGCACTACATCGTAATTTCTTTCATCGAGCAGGCAAAGCGCTTTGTACCCGCTTTCGCCCGTCGTCACCTCATGACCATGACTTTCCAGTCCGTGCTTCAACACTTCCAGCGTCATGATGTCATCATCCACAACCAATATCCGCATAGCTCACAGTTTTATATACCATAAGTTAAACGGGAATTACTTTCGGCTGTTTTGCTATTTCGATAACAAGGCAAAAACTGTCGATGCCTGCACCAAATTATTGGGCGCTGAGCGCCTGGCTGATCTCCTGCAACAATTGTTGCTCCTTATACGGTTTGATGAGATAACCGTTCATGCCGCTCTGCAAACACTTCTCGCGTTCGCCGTCGTTGGCTTTTCCCGTCACCGCAATCACCGGCACCGAAGCGATCTTTTTATCCTGCAGCGCACGGATGCGCCGCGTGGTTTCGTTGCCGTTGAGGTCCGGCATCTGGATGTCCATGAGGATAAGGTCGGCCGGCTGCTGCACGAGGATCTCCAGCGTTTCCAGGCCGCTTCCGGCTTCGAGCACCGTCGCTCCTTTTCCTTCGAGGATGTGCGCGGCAAGAATGCGGTTCATCGGCTCGTCGTCGCAGATGAGGATCGTTTTTCCTTTGAGCGAAAAAGTCGCGGGCTGTTCCTGCACGCCGGCAGGAAGATATTCGACTACGTTTTGTTGAACGGCACTCCGATTCCAGAATCGATGCGAGAGAAGTACAGGCTCGAACACTCGGAGCCCATCAATAACGATCTCGATACGCTCCGC
>CAMLEF010000163.1 GCA_946478675.1 uncultured Flavobacteriales bacterium
CTCGGCCGGTGGGCCTGGGAAAATCACGGTAGGCCCAACAATGTGAAAGTGAAATACGGTCCGGGCGCGGAAATGATGAATGAGAAATTCTTTGTCGTGACCGAAGACGGTGATCTGTGGGAAAGGCATTGGCGGAGTGATCTCAACCGCTGGGCCTGGGAAAACCACGGACGTCCCGAAAGCAAAAAGATCATTGCAGCACCGGGCGCAGCGATGATGAATGAAAAGCTGTTCGTCGCCGTAGAAGACGGGGAGCTCTGGGAGCTGAACTGGCGCAGCGATCTCGGCCGGTGGGCCTGGGAAAATCACGGCAGGCCGGGCAACGAAAAAATAAAGTACGCACCCGGCGCAGCGATGATGAATGAAAAATTATTCGTCACCACCGAAAACGGCAATGTGTGGGAACGCCACTGGCGCAACGATCTCGGGCGGTGGGCCTGGCAAAGTCACGGCCGTCCCGGTGATACGCGCGTAGCCACCGCTCCGGGAGCAGCCATGATGAACAGCAAATTATTCGTCGGCACTTCCAACAGCCATCTTTTCGAACGCGTATGGACCGGCACCGAATGGAAATGGGTGGACCACGGCACGGCCTATCATGATCAGTCTGCGCATGTCATCGGCCAGCCGGGAACCGATCCGAAAATGACGGTTGCTATTCTCGGTGACGGCTTTGCCGAAGGCGACATGAACAATTATAAAGACATCGTGAATAATCATGTCGTCGATGCCTTTCACAAAGACACCATCGGCAATCACCTCGACAAGTTCCGCGTCATCCGCATCGATTCCGTTTCGCCCGTCTCGGGAGTAACGACGCGCGACTATGACGAGCACGGCACGGTTCCGGACAACGACGATACGCTCACCAGTGAAAATTTTAAATTCTCGCGGCTCGGCACCATTTCCACGGGCTTGTGGTCGCACGCCTGGATTGAACGCGCTGCCGATACCCCGGCACGTATCGATCACATTGCTGCGCGCTTTGCTCCTGACGCCACGTTTTTTATTGTCGTGGTAAATGACGGTCGCGAAGGCGGCGTTCGCACTGGCCGCTACGCATTCTTCACACGCGGTGAAAGCTCCAACGTGATCGCGCATGAGATGGGACACCTGCTGTTCAATCTCGGCGACGAATACAACAACGACACGCAGAACTGGACATTTGGAGATCCTGGTGTGGTCAACCTTTCGAATACCGCCGATCGCGCTACGCTGAAATGGGCTTCGTTCGTTTCCGCAAGCACGCCGCTGCCTACCGATCCGGCGCATCTTCCTTCCGGGTGGAACAATGAAACCTCTGTTGGCGCTTTCTCCGGCGGCGGCGGAAATTTCTCGACCGGCATTTTTCATCCTGTGCTGCGCTGTCGCATGAACCAGAATAATCCGCCATGGTGCCCGGTGTGCGCGGCAGAGATCAACCGTATATTAAACCTAATTTAGAGCGCCATGAAAAACCAGACCAGTTACCTGGGAACCCGCCACCTGCGCGTCGGGCTCGAGATCAGCGAGCGCAACGTAAAGATCACGTCCATCCGGATCGTCGATCAACCCGTGATGCAGTCACCGGTTTTGTCCCGCCACATGGCCGCCCGTATCGACGTTGCCGGTCTGCCCGCGCTCATCGAATCCTTCGACGATCCGCGTATCGATATCGGCGTGTATCACGAAAAGGAAGGACACTCCTACATCAGGCGTTCATCGGGCCAAACGCAGCTCTCCATTCCTTTTAACGGGATCGACGACCTGCTTTCACTGCAGGTTCGCGTTGCCACCGTGCAAAACGCGGTGAAAGTAGCGGACTATGAACATCTCGTTCGTTTTTTCGAAGAGCCGCCTTCAAAAACAACTGTTCATTCGTTCAGCATCGCCGATTTGCGTACGCATCCGGATTGGAATAAACTTTTTGGCAGCACAGACGTTCGCGCGCAGGCCGGGCGCTTTGAAATTTATATCGATGCAGCCAAAGAATACCGCTGGCGGCTGCGGCGTCCCGACGGCGAGATCGTTGCCGACTCCGGTGAAGGATACAAAACCCACAAAGAATGCGAAGCTGACCTGCAATGGATCCGCGGCCATGCTTCAACAGTTCCCGTGGTTTTCCTGCAGTAAGATTTTTTCATCCGCGAGAAAGGCTGTCTGTCGTGACAGCCTTTCTCATTTTTCTTCGCCCTGCTTTTTTCCACTGAATTATTTTTCTGTTTTCGCAGGATCAATTTCGCGATCCAAAAAACGATCGGAATAAAAAGTGCCGAGCAGCGCAATGATGATGCAGCCACCGATGCCTTCGCCGACGATCACAAAAACCGGCATGTAAAAAGCTTCGCGCGAGCGGGCCATGAACGCCTGCGGCAGGTTCGGATCGATCATCGCGTAAAGGATCATTAATACTCCGAAGACGCAGAACGCTACCACACCCGTGAAGAAGACGAGTGAGAACGCGCGCAGAAAACGCAATCCTCCGCCATACACACGCGCGATCCTTCGTATTTGAAAAAAAGAAACCGCCCACAACGCAAGGCAATCCACGGGCGCCACCAGGCCGGAAATATTTTTCATAAACAAACGCATCACGATCAGCAGCACCAGGAAAAGGACGGCTGCGATGAGTCCGTAAGCGATTACATTCCTGACAAAAGTCGGGGTCGATATTCCGGCGCGTTCCTGCATCGTTGCTTTTTTTCGGAGTGAGAAATTCTGTTTCCCATCCAACGGCAACAATTGTGCAAAGCGTAACCTGAATATTTATAACGCTAACACACAAGGATTGCGAAGCGACTTTTAGTCCAACGAAGCGGAGGATCGTCCCGCACCTGTCCCGCTTTTTCCACAGTTGCCGCTCGCTGCCACGGATTATCTTTACAAGAATGAACGCACCTTTCCGGAATACGTTTCTCTTCTCCTGGAACCCGAACAAATGGCCGTGGCTCAACATCCGCGAAGAGAGTGAACAGGTGAAGCGCGGTGAAACGATCACCGAGCGATGGACCTGCTCCGCGCACAAACGCGTACAGCCCGGCGATCGCGCCTTCTTCTCGCATGTCGGGAAAGAACCGCGCGGCATCTTCGCTTCGGGCTACATCGTTTCCGAACCGTTCATCGCGAAAAACCGAAAAGGCAACGACGCGTATTTCGTGAACGCGCAATACGACGTGCTGCTCGATCCGCAAACGTCGCCGATCCTCACGCTCGACATTCTCTCCATCGGAAGAATGGAAAAGCAGCTGTGGACGCCGCAAGCTTCCGGAATAGCAATCCGCCCCGAACTCATTGAAGAGCTCGAGGCGGTCTGGAAAGATTTTCTGGAAAACGAATTGCGCTGATCAGTCGAAGATCTTCGCGTTGGAACGTTTGCCGAACGGATCGGTGGTCATGAAGCGCAACGAGATTTCAAAACCGCCGCGCGATTTGCTCGCCACCGTCAATCCCGACAAATTCACGTCGTAGCTGAAACCGATGCGCATCATGTTCAGCTCGTAAGCCGTCACGATGTTCAGCGCGTCACCGAAACGGTAATAACCGCCGAGCACGATCGCCGACGCTTTTTTTCGTCCCGTAAAATGCGACGCTTCCTGCAGCCAGTATTTCACCAGCATGCCCGCGTCGATTTCGTGATGGCCGCCCTGGATCATGACGAGGTACGCCGGCTCGAGCACGAGGCTGTAATTCTTCAAGCCAATATCACCGTTGCCGTGCGCGACGAGTTTCATCGGCAGCTTCGCATCGTTGTTGCCGTAGAAACTGTACACCGGCTGGTTGAGGTGATACGCTGAGAAACCCGCGGTGAAATTCATCGCGTCATTCGAAGTGATCGTCATGTGGCCTTTGCCGTAGAACCAGGCAATGCCCGCGCCCATGTCGGCATACGTGCGGTTCGGGTACGCGACCTGTTCCATCGAAGGCGCATTCAGGTCCAGCGAGCCGTTGATGTATTGGTTATCCCAATAGAATTTATCGTACTGCACGCTGCGTTGCCCGAATCCGCCGAAGATACCGGCAGAGATCAGGTTGTTGTCGTTCACCGCGAGAATGCCGGAAAGGTGCAGCTGCGCCGTCGTCGTTCCCATTGCGCCGTCGCCCGCTTTGTCGGAGAACACGTCGAGCCCGACGCCCATGTGGCTGCCGGTGCTTTTCTTTTCCATGAACGCCATGTCGGCGCTCACGTTGAATGTGCGGAACGGATTCGGCGTTACGCT
The DNA here is from genome assembly GCA_946478675.1 of uncultured Flavobacteriales bacterium. The sequence continues at coordinate 4,197 of CAMLEF010000163.1, forward strand.
TCGCCACTGATCTTTATAATTGATCACGGCCATGAATTCATGCGACATGCCCGCTGTTGCAGGATTCACCAGCAAAGGTGTCGTCGTGAATTGCGAGAAGTGAATGTCCTGCGCAACCACGGTCGCCGGTATCGTCAGCGCGGCAATAACAGCCGCTTTGAAAAATTTCGTTTTCATCTCCTTCACTTATTTGACGAGTGTGACGTTTCCTTTTTTATCGATCTGCGTTCCGTCGTAGAGCGTAGCTTTTACCACGTACGTGAACACCGCGTTCTCACACGGCTGTCCGCGCCACACGCCGTCCCACCCGATGTTCTGGTCGGTGGTATGGAAAACGCGTTCGCCCCAGCGGTTGTACACGGAGAAGTCGAGATACTCGATGCACGCGCCGCGCACAAAGAGCTGGTCGTTTTGCCCGTCACCGTTCGGCGAGAACGCGTTCGGAACGAAAATTTCCCCGCTGCAATCCATCTCGACAAACACCGTCACCGTATCAATTGCCGTGCAGCCGATCGAATCGGAAACCGTCAGCGTGTATGGTGTCGTTACCGTCGGAGAAGCAACAGGATTGGGACAGTTCGTGCAGCTCAGACTTCCGGAAGGCGACCAGGTGTAGCCTAATCCTCCGCTGCCGTTGAGCTGTGTCGATTGCCCCGCTGTGATCGTGACGAAGTTGCCCGCATCCGGCGCAAGCGAACTGAGGCTGCCGACGGTAACCGTTTCGGTCATCGTGCAACCGTTCGCATCGGTAACGACGCACGTGTAAGTGCCCGGCGCAAGACCGACCGCTGTCGAAGTCGTTTGCCCGTTGCTCCAGCTGTACGTAAACGGCGGTGCGCTTCCCTGCGGAATGATCGTCGCTGTTCCGTCGTTCACGTTACAACCCGCAACCGTGGAGGAAATCGAATCATTCGAAAGACTGACAGTGACGTTAACGGTGTCGTAACTCACGCAGCCCGGGCTCACCGACACGGATATGACGTACGATGTCGTGACGGTTGGTGTAATGGTAACGGAATTGGTCGTCGCGATCGTGCTGGTGCCGTCGGACCAATTGTACGTGTAGCCTGCACCGGTTTGTGTGCTCAGCGATATCGGCACGCCGCCGCAGATGATCGTATCGTTGCCGGCGTTGACGTTCGGGTACGGCTTGACGGTGATGTTGAAATTGCCCGTTGCCGTTCCGCATTGATTGATCGCGTTCAGCGTAAGCGTGTAGCCGCCCGTATTCGGGAACGACATCTGGATGACGTTGTTCGACGTATCGACGATGGTTCCGCCGGTGACGCTCCAATTGTAATATGTGTTGTTCGTGAAGGTGAACGTCTGGAACGTGTTCGTATCACCGAGACAAACGACGTGCGGGCCGGTGACGTTCACGTTCGGCAACCCGAGCACCACGATCGTATCAACCGCCGACCATGGACCGCTGCAGCCGAAGCTCGTCTCCTGCACTTTGAACGTGAGAATGCCGGGACCTCCGAGGCTGACGTAAAGTGAATTTGAATTCGCGCCCGACGGAGAAACGAACGGTTGGCCGCTGTTGATGCCGTTACACTGCCACATGTAGGTGGAATTCGCCGAATAGTTGTAGGGCGAGAAGAACAGCGCAACGATATCACCGGCGCAGAACGTATCCCGCTGCGCGAACGTGGTGAAATCGTACGACGTAATTGTCGGCGGTGTGGAAGACGGCGCGCCTACGGTAACGCGGATGAGGCTGCCGAGCGAATTATCCGGATCGGAAGAGTTCGTCGCGACCACGCGCATGTAATTCATGCCGACCGGGATGCCGACAATCGCGAGACTGTCTTTGCACGGGATGTGCACATCGAGTGTCGTATCGTTCTGCGCAGCGACGGAACCGAGAATGCCGTTCGCACCGATTTGCGCAAACGTCATGCTGCTGAGGAGCTGCGTCGTGAATACGTTGCCGGGGCCATACACAGCCGTGTTGTTGTACGTATTCACATCGACGTCGATGATCGAGTCGGCGCCTGCAGGATTCGTCGCGCAATCCGTTACGCAGAAATTCAGGTCCTGCGCATTGTTCGTGGTGATGTCGCATTGCCCGATGCAGAACGGTCCCCACGGCGCACCGATCACAGCCGGGTTCGACGAAACGACGCGGATGTAATAACCGCATCCCGGAGGAACGTTCGGCACAAGACCGGAAACTGATCCGGGAGGAGAACCGAGCATCGGATCATACGTGCCCGGATCAGGCGATGTGCCGATGACGGGCGGATTGGCGGCGAAGTTGCCGTTCATATCCGAAAGCTGCGCCGTGTAAATATTGTTCGCGTTGTAAATGCCCGTTGAATAAAACGGCACGTCGATCGCGCTGTTGATGCAAACGGAATTCGTGTCGTTCGTGACCACCGGCTGCAGCGTCGTGATGACGTTCGGACAAGTTTGTATCGTAAAGCAGGCCGACGCGATGCCCATGATGACCGGCGCCGGTGAAGTTCGTCGTATTCGCACTTTGTAGCAGGTGCCCGGCCCGGATGACGTCGGCAAAATGATCGCGAACACGCCGCTCGTTTGCGGATAATAAATGCTCGCCACCCACGTGTTCGTCGTGTTGAAGTTGCCGAACGCATCGGAAAGATCGATCGCATAAGTGCCGTCGCAAAGCGTATCCGACAGGCTCCAGTAGATGTACAGCACGCCGCCCTGGCACACCGGGTTCGGCGAAACGCTGGTGATGTTGATTGAAACCGAGTTATTGAATTCACCCACGATGTTGATGTCGTCGATCGCGAACGCTACTGAATCCGGGGACACGGCGCTGTTGTTCACCCAGCGAAAACCGAAACGCAGGTCGTTCACATTCGAGAACGCGGGATCGGTGATGTCTTCGTATTTCCATTTGTACTTGTTATTGTACTGGCTCAGGCCGATCTGCACCCACGGACCGCCGTTTGCGCTGTAGTACAACTCACCGTAAGCCGTCGGCGATCCTTCGCAGAGATAGAAAAAGCTGAAATGCACCGAGTCCATGCCCAGCGTGCAGATGCCGCTCGTCATCGAAGCGAAACGGTCCGACGCATTCGAAGGATTGAAGCTCGCGTTCGTGATGCCGGAAGGCTGATCGTAGATGTGCAGGTACGTGCTGTACGGCGCGAAGCTGATCGTTCCGCTGTACGTGCTGTCTTCGGAATACGTATTCTGGTAAACCGGTGCGCCCGTATAGCTGTTGTTGACGATCCACTGGTTGGTGCCCACATTGGAGCCGGGCCCGCTGCCGTTGAGCGTGAAGGTGCCGCCGCCGGTCTGGAAATCTTCCGAGAAGAGCAGCGTATTCTGGGCGTGAACGAACAGCCCGCAGCCAAGAAGAACGAGAATGAAAAGTAGCTTTTTCATCATGCGAGGACAGGAAAAGGTGTGATGCAAAGGTTTTGCGAATGGAAATATAAGAGAATAGCGGATACGGGGCAAGTGCAGCGGGCTCCTTCCCTGCTGCGCCGCTTCCGTTGGTAAAAAAGATGGCGAGAGAAAAAACATCACGCTTTCGGGAAAACACATCCGCAGGATTCTGTTTTTTCAATTAAACCGGTAGCTTTTTTCGCTCATTTCTTCCCTCCTGGATTCAGAGGACACAAAAGCGATTTGCGGCGACAACCTTTTCGATTGGGGCGACTTCCCTTCGGCTGCGCAATTTCAATCTTAGCAACAGTTCAAAGCGAACGACTCCGTTCTATGCGCGCTTGTTCCGGCATGTTTATTTTTTCGCTGTTGCTGCTGCTGTTCTCCTGCGGCAATGGAAACGATGCTGACCTTGCTGCTCTTCCGCAAACGCAAACTACCCTTCCCGCCGATCCGATTCCTGCAGCACCGGGCTACAGCATCCGCCGCTTCGGAATGGAAGACGGGCTGCTGAGCAATCGCATCGATGCCGTTGCGCAGGATTCGCCCGGCAATCTTTGGATCAGCAACGGGCTCGGCCTTTCGGAATACGACGGACGATCATTCGTGAATTTCCGGCCGGCAAAAGCGTACGGTAATCTCCGCGGAATGATTTCGGAAATGCGCCTGACGAAGGATGGAAAGATCTGCTACCCGGTTTCAGGCGGAGGAATCGTTTTCGCCAACGACAGCTTTCATTTTCTCGAAACGGACACCGTGATGATGACGTTCTTCGATCCGCAAACCGGGCGGCCCGCAGGCTACACGCCAGATCGCAGCAGGATCGACCGCTACGGAAATTTCTGGTACGTTTCGAATGGGCTGTATATCGTCAGCGAAACGCGCAAAGGAAAGTTCGCTTCGCAGACGCAGCTCTCCGGCGAAAAGATCATCGGTGATTTTACGGACGACGCCGGCAACTATTGGGTGCAGACCACGCAGCAGCTGTATCGTTTCGACGGAATCGATTTCAGGAGCGTGCCGGCTGCGTTGCATGGAAGAAGGATCACGTTCGCGCACGAAGACCAGCGAAAAAATCTTTGGCTGAAAACCTTTGGCGACACATTGCTTCGGTATGACGCTGCAGGAAAGGAACAGGCTTTTGTTTTCCCCGTTGAGCATACCTACAACTTCATCTCGCAAAGCATCGGTGAAGACGACAAGGGAAATGTATACGTCGCGACAACGCATTTCCTGCAAGTATTATCGCACGATGGAAAATTGTTGCAAACGCTTCCGCTCCCGATGGTGCGCAGGATGATCACGGACCGCTGCGGGAATCTCATTTGCATTTCCGACAGCAGCTGTTACCGCATCGCCGATGGAAAGCTCACGACGGTAGTTGCGCCCGGCTCGGTCAATGCGCAGATAAGCGATGGATTCGTTGACCGCGAGAACAACATCTGGCTGTGTACCGATAATGGTTTGTTGCAGGCAACGCCTTCGCTGGTGCAGTCGTTAACGCCCGATGCGAAATCATTGGCAGCGACCGGGCAATCTTCCTGCAACGCAACTTCCATTCTGCTGGTCGACGCTGCCGGGCGTAGGTGGATGAACAGCTGCAAAGGCTTGCTGCTCTTCGATCCGTACAATGAAAAAACGCCTTACCGTCTTTTCCCGGAGATCGATCTTTATCACACGGATTTCCATATCGAAGAAGATCCTGCAGGAAAGATCTGGATCGTCACGGCGAAATACGAAATTCGCAATGAGCTGGTAATGTCTTCACCACATGGCGGCGCCTGGTGCTTCTCCCATAATACGCTGCAACGCATCCGTTACAAAAACAGCAATGGAAAAATGTCGGATGATTTTTCTGTCGGTGTGGAGCTGCCTGACTTTTCCATGGATCAAAACCTGCTCTTCGATCGTCGCGGCGAATGCTGGATGATCACGAGCGCAGGTGTAGTGCGTTGCGACGGTCGTGGTGCGGAGCTGGTTACCACGGAGGAAATAAAAAATCCGTTCCTGTTGCGGCAAAGTCCATCGGGAGAAATTTTCCTCGCGGCCGATGGTATGCTCTGTCTTTACGATGCGCAGCAAGATCGTTTTCTGACAAGCTCCAAAAGCAACAGCATCAATCCGAAGCGCATTTCCGGAATGGCGATCGACAGCA
>CAMLEF010000164.1 GCA_946478675.1 uncultured Flavobacteriales bacterium
GTCCGATGCGAACGCGATCCTCATTACGGAAATGCTGCTCATGTCGGCGTTCCTTCTCATGAACGCGGCGGATTTCAATCTCACGCAGCAGCATTTCGGCCATTACGGCGAAGCGAATATTTCCGGCTCCGCATTTCCCATCAGCGGAATGATCGCGAAACTTTTTGCCGGCACGTCGACGGATTCGCTGGTGATGATCGAGCGTTTTACCTGGTGGTTCCACATCGTCGGCATTCTCGCGTTCCTGAACTATTTGCCGTACTCGAAACATTTCCACATCATTCTCGCTTTCCCGAACGTTTTCTTCTCGAACCTGCGCCCGAAAGGACAGTTCACGAATCCTGAAAACGTTACGAACGAAGTAAAAGCGATCATGGATCCTTCGTTCACACCGCCGGCCCCGCCCGAAGGAACGGTCAATCGTTTCGGCGCGAAAGACGTTACCGATCTTACCTGGAAGCAGCTGCTCGATGCGTATTCCTGCACCGAATGCGGACGCTGCACGTCATCCTGTCCTGCGAACATCACCGGCAAAAAACTTTCGCCGCGCAAGATCATGATGGACACGCGCGATCGTCTGGAGGAAGTCGGAAAGAACATCGATAAGAACGGCGGCAAATTCGTCGACGACGGCAAGTCGCTGCTGAACGATTACATCACGCCGGAAGAGCTCTGGGCCTGTACCTCGTGCAACGCCTGCGTGCAGGAATGCCCCGTCAACATCGATCCGCTCGGCATTATCGTCGACCTGCGCCGTTACCTCGTGATGGAGCAATCGGCCGCACCGAACGAGCTGAACATGATGATGACGAACATCGAGAACAACGCCGCGCCCTGGCAGTTCTCGCCGGCTGATCGTTTGAACTGGGCGAACGAGCAATAACATGAAACGCTTCGCCTTTGCTGCTTTCGTGATTGTGCTGCTGGCTTCGATGAAGCAGGAGCAAAAGCCCGCTTATTCGGTAGAAATTTTTCCGCTGAATGATACGCTGGTGAACGGGATCGATAATACGATGACGATCCTGAAAAACGGAAAGCCGGCCGGGGAGATCATCGTGACGATGTCCGGTGCTTTGGTGGCGAAGAAAGGACAAGGTTATGTCGTCCGGACCGATATGTCGATGACCGGAAAAGAGAGCAAGCTGCAGGTGAAAGAGAAGCAGAATGTGGTGCTGAATAAAAGCTTCCCTGTCGTGGCGCTGAAAGGCGATCTCGTGCAGCGGGTGGCGAAAAAAATGAATCAACCTGATCAGTCGAAATAACATGAGCGTAGAGAAAGATCTGCTGAAAGAAGTAGAAGAGAACGGGCAAAAGATCAGCCCGGTGCTCCCGGAGAACGTCAAGAATTTTCTCATCGACATCGATGGAACGGTTTGCGATGATATCCCGAACGAAGAGCCGTGGCGCATGCGTGATGCCGCTCTTTATCCCGGAGCGCTCGAAACGATCAACAAGTGGTACGATGAAGGACACATCATCACGTTCTTCACCTCGCGCACCGAAGAGCACCGTGACGTCACCGAAGAGTGGCTGCTGAAAAACGGTTTCCGCTGGCACGGTTTGCTGATGGGAAAACCGCGCGGCGGCAATTACCATTGGATCGACAATCACATGGTGCGGGCTACGCGCTACACCGGAAAATTCACCGACCTCGTCGAGAAAGAGGTCACCATCCAGGTTTTCGAATCATGAGCGAACCGATCCACGTACCGACCATGGCCGAAATGGCCGCCAACGGAGAAACCCCCGAGATCCTTTTCTGGGTAGGCTGCGCCGGCAGCTTCGACGACCGCGCCAAGAAGATCACGAAAGCGATCGTGCGCATCCTCCATCATGTAGGCATCAAGTTCGCCGTGCTGGGCACCGAAGAATCCTGCAACGGCGATCCTGCAAAACGCGCCGGCAACGAATTCCTCTTCCAGATGCAGGCGATGACCAACATCACGGTCATGAACGGCTACAATGTGAAGAAGATCGTCACCGGCTGCCCGCATTGCTTCAACACGCTGAAGAATGAATATCCCGCGCTCGGCGGCAATTACGAAGTCATCCATCACACGCAGCTCGTGCAGCAGCTCATCGACAGCGGCAAATTAAAAGTGCAGGGCGGCGCGTTCAAAGGCAAGAAGATCACCTTCCACGATCCGTGTTATCTCGGTCGCGGCAACAACGAATACGAAGCGCCGCGTGAAGTGATCCAGAAGCTCGACGTGGAACTGGCGGAAATGAAACGCAGCCGTGCCAAAGGATTCTGCTGCGGCGCCGGCGGTGCGCAGATGTTCAAGGAAGCCGAGCCCGGCAACAAAGAAGTGAACGTCGAACGCAGCGAAGAAGCCCTCGCATTAAATCCCGACGTGATCGCCGTCGGCTGCCCGTTCTGCATGACGATGATGACGGACGGCGTGAAGCATTTCAACAAAGAAGACAAGACGAAAGTGCTGGACATCGCCGAGCTGATCGCGCAGGCGAACGATCTTTGATTGAATATTGAAAATTGAACATTGAATATTCCTGTTAAAGAATTTTTCAATATTCAATATTCAATCGTTCAATTCTCCTGCGGCTGCGAATCCTCCTGCGGGTGCACCACATCGCTTTTCGCATTCCCCGTTTCCCCGAAAATAAATTTGAAGGCGAGCTGGAAGACCATGTTGTTGCCCTGGTTGAACGTGTAGAGGTAAAAGCCCGGCATTTGCCCGTTGCGTTTGACTGCGGGGATCACGGAATTGCTGTAACGCAGGGAAAACATCAGCCGGTCGGTGAGAAAACAATCGACGCCGGCGAGCAGGCTGACTTCCGTTTTGTTGAAGTAAGAAGCGTAAACCGTTTGCGGGTAATTGTTCGCGACTTCTTTGAAACGCACGAGCTGCGCGACGGAAACGCCGGCTTCTAAACCGAAACGTTTCACCGTTCGCTGGCGCAGTGCAATGTTCATGCGGTGGCGGAACACGAGCGGCACTTCGATGTAATCGAGTGAAAGGCGGAACTGGCCGTTGTTGAGCGAATCGGGACGCTGCGAGCTGCCTTTCTGGATGTAGTTGATCTCGAATTGCAGATCGTTTTGCTCGTTCAGCTGCGAGGAGACGATGCCGCCGCCGACGAGCCCGAGTTTATTGAAATCGAGATCGCCGTCGCGCGCATCCATGCCGGGAATATCGGTGACGGTAACGCCGGCGGTGAAGCCTGCGTGAAAGCGTTGTGCGTGGAGCGGGAAGGAGAGCAGTGCTGCAGACGCCAGCAGGAAGAACAGCTTTTTCATAGGAGAAATTCTGGTGAGGCGTCTTTCAAAATTAGGGAATCCTGCACTACTTTTTCGGATACAGCAGTTCGGCGATGAAAAGATTCCTGGTTGATCGGGAGCAAACCTTCATTGGTCGAAAAGGCGGAAATTATTAACAATTAATTAGGAGTAAAAATTTCGAAAAACGACAGCTATCTGCTTAAAATCCCGATCTTTAGGCCTTCACAAAAAAACCATTTCCTGGAATGGCAGAACAAGCAAAGATCCGTTACAACCTGAAAGAGCGCGCTTTTTTTCAAACGCTCCATGGTCGTGTCGAACAGTATTTTAAAACCAACCAGCTGAAGAAAACAGGCGGCTGGCGGGCGATCGTGAAAACGATCTTCATGTTTACCATGTATCTCACGCCGTATTTCCTGATGGTCTGCGGTGTTGTAACAGCATTTCCCGCCTTGCTGCTGCTGGCGGTGCTGATGGGTCTGGGAATGGCTTTTATCGGCCTTTCCGTCATGCATGATGCGAATCACGGCAGCTATTCCTCGAACCGGAAAGTGAACAAGATCGTTTCGTATTCGATGAACCTGATCGGCGGCCATTACCTGAACTGGCAGGTGCAGCACAACACGCTGCATCATACCTACACGAACATCGAAGGTCATGACGAGGACATCGCGCCCCCGGGCTTCCTGCGTTTCTCACCCCATTCGGAATTCCGCAAAATTCACCGCTTCCAGTTTTTGTACGCCTGGTTTTTCTACGGGCTGATGACGCTGATGTGGGTGACGACGAAAGACTTCAAGCAGCTCGCGCGTTACAACCGCATGGGCCTGCTGCAGAGCGCGCGCGTGAAATACAAGAACCAGCTCTGGCTGCTCATCGCCACGAAGCTGCTCTATTGGGCGTACATGCTCGTGATCCCGATGCTGGTGATGGACGTCGCCTGGTGGGTGGTTCCTGTCCTGTTTATCATCGTGCATTTCGTAGCGGGATTAACGCTCGCCCTGATCTTCCAGCCGGCGCACGTCATTGAAGAAACTGCGTTCCCGCTGCCCGACAATTCCGGCAACATGGAGAACGATTGGGCCGTGCACCAGCTCTTCACCACTGCGAATTTTGCGCCGCGCAATCATATTCTTACCTGGCTCGTCGGCGGATTGAATTACCAGGTGGAGCACCATCTCTTCCCGGCGATCAGCCATATCCATTACCGGAAACTTTCGGTGATCGTTCGCGAAACGGCGCAGGAATTCAATTACCCGTATCATTCCTACAACACGTTCTTCGGCGCCATCGGCTCGCACGCGCGCATGCTGGTGAAATTCGGTAAAGCCGCCGCGTAGCTTACTGCGGATCGACGTACGAAGTATTCTGCCACCAGAAATCACCGTATTTGTCGCTGTACGCGACCGTGCGGATTTTGCCGTCGTCAGGATCGAATACGGATATGGTATCGTCTTCGATGCCCGTGATGACCAGCCAGTGCCTTGGGTGACGTCGAGGTTCGCTTTGCTGCCGGGATTATTTTTACCGATGATCGCCAGCAACGGTTTTCCCTTCGCGATCTCTTTTTTGATCAGGCTTCTTGCAGGAAGCGGCTTGCCGTCGGTGTTGTTGACATAGTTCAGCCGGGACAGGAGCTCCGCTGCCGATTCCTGTTTATCAATCGATAACCCCACATTTTCAGCGATCGCTGTGTCGGTATCGAATTTTGGGTTATTACCGGCCTTTCCCTGCGCATAATAGTAATTGTTGATCATGCGGCCGGCGCAGGCCCAGCAGGAATTTTCTCCTTCCTGTTTGGCGACCGGGAAATTATCGAGTTGCGGCATAGGAGCGTAGTTATTGTCCGTCGACGTACGAAGTATTCTGCCAGTACCAGCTGTTGTATTTTTCGCCGTAGGCAACCGTGTTGATCTTTCCGTTATCCGGATCGAACACGGAGATCACGTCTTCTTCGATTCCCACGATCACGACCCAATGGCCCTGCTGCGCTTTGAGGTTACGTTTGCCGCCGGGATTATCGACGGCGATGATGGCAATTAACGGTGTGCCGTCGGAGATCGCATCTTTAATTTCTTCTTTGGTCGGGATCGGGGCGCTGTCTGCACTGTTCGCGTACTTCAGTGTCGCCAACGCCGCCGCAGCGGATTCCTGTTTGTCGATCGTTTTTCCGATCAGCTTCGCGAGATCGGTATCAGTATCGATTTTTTTGTTGGCGCCGCCTTTGCCTGCAGCAACGTAGTAGTTGTTGATCATGCGGGTAACGCAGGCCCAGCAGGAATCTTTTCCTTCCTGTTTTGCGACCGGGAAATTAGAAAGTGAAGGCATGGGATTGTATCTGGATGAATGCGTTAATGCGGCAACTGCGCACGTAATACTTTCTCGTAACCTTCGATCACCTGTTTCAAACCTTCGGGGCCTTCGGATGGTTTCAGCGTGATCTCCAGCTGGCCGGTATTGAGATGAACGTCTTTGTCGGAAGAGCGCCCGAACAGCGACCAGCGTTTTTTGGTTGACGGGCTGAAGTTGATCTGCACCTCGTTGTTGACCAGCTGAAGATCGAACTGCGCCGTCATCTTTACTTCTTCGATCTGCGGCATGGAAACCGGGATGAGCGTGATGAGCGGAACATCGATATCGATCATGCGCAGCATGCCGTCCGTTTCCTGGTGCGGATACTGGATGCAGATCGATTTCGGCCGCAGCGTCGAATGTGCTTCGTGGCCTTTCTCCGCGCTTTCTCTCGTCGGCTCGGCAGGCTCGAAATACTTATCGATGATGTCTTCGTGCCGTGTTGCGATATGATCATTGGCGGAAATGATCGCGTTGTGAATGGCCTCGACAAATGCTTTGAAACTGATCATGAGCTCAGAATTGAGACGGGTTAGGATTTCCTTTCAGCAGGCCGCTCTTGATCTTGTCCAGCTCGTTGAGCGATTCCTGGACGACCCCGCGGCTTTCCGTCGACAGGCCGATGGCGATGCCGCATTTATGGCAGGAGAACTGGAGGCCCTGCAGCAGCGAGCGCGGATCGAAATAGATCGGGGTCTGGCATTCGGGGCATGGGATGGATTGCTGGGTGTTCATGGGTTTAACGTTTAGTAGTATCCGGCTTTTGGGTTTCGTCTTCGAGTTCCACAGGTTGCAGGTTCTTCGTGTAGATGTCGAGAATGGAAGTGAGCCCGAGCGGCAAAGGCAGCGGGCCCGATTTCAGCGAAACCTTCAATGAAGAAGTGCTGCTATTGTCGTAATGCGCTTTGGCGCTGTCTTTATCCTGCGAAGAGATCTTTCCCATCAGGCGCACTTCCTTGCGGGGCGGGCCTGTATGGTTGCCGGGAACCTGCGTCTGGCTTTCCGTGTCGCGGGAAATGTGCGACGTGACTTCCAGGTCAAAGTCGACCTGCACGTTTTCGAGGCCGAGCGAATTGATCGGGATAACGGTGAGCAGCGGCAATTCGAAGGTGGCGGCAATCCGGCGGATGGAATGCGCGTCGCCTTCTTTTTCGGGCGGGTTGACGACCGCGCGCGTCATCGACATGCGGATCATGACGGGCTCATAGACTTCTCCTTTTTTCGTGAAGCAGAATTCCATGAGAAACTTGATCTGCTCGCGCGCCATCATGGAATTCGCATGCGCTGCGGCGATGAGCGGCGCACCGATGATGCCGGCAATGTCGACACCGGAATAGCGCGCAGGGTCGAGACGCGACGTTTTGAAATTTTTCATAGCGAAGGGTTAAGGACGGCGTGTGAAAGCGAAAAGCACCCGGCGGCAAACTACCGGCGCTTTTCGCTTTGACCTCACAGCTTATTTGTCGGTCGGCAGCGTGATCGGCTGGATGGCCATCGTGTACGCCTGGATGATCGTGTTCACGCCCTGCGGGAGCGGCAGCTGGCCGGCGTGCACAAGCACCGTGTACTTCGCCGAGTTGCTCTTCTCGTAATGCGTGCTGTGATTCGCCGAATCCTTGTGATCATAGCTCGCGCTTCCTTTGACGGTCGCCGACACCGGTCCCCAGCCGACTTTCACTTCGAATTCAGTGGAAGCTTTGATGGTGGTTTCCGTCGCTTCCGACTGTTCTTCTGCGAAGCTCGATTTCACTTCCATTTCAAACGTCACATTCACGTTGTCGACGCCGAGCGAATTGAGCGGAAGGATCGTGAGCAGCGGAAGATCGAATGTCGTCGTCACCGGAACGATCTCCGGCGGCGGGATCTTTCCGTCCTGCCCGGGAGGCTGCGGCTGGATGACACCGCGGGTGAGCGACATCTTGATCATGATCGGCTTGTAGCTGATCTTTTTGTCTTTGTCTTCTTCCTTGGAAAAGCAGGTGTCCAGGAGGAATTTGGTTTGGGTGACGGCCATCGCAGCGTTTGCGTTGGCAGCAGCGTTGAGCGGCGCACCAATCAGGGAGTCCATCGGCAGCCCGGTGAATTGCTGGGCCATCGACACTAAAGCGTTTTCAGCCATTGTGTAGGGATTTGAGGGTTTGTAAAAAGTAAGTTGATAGGGTTAATTGCAAGTCTAAAGTATGCCTTTTGTAATAAAAGCAAAATTTTAAATAAAATATTTATTATTCATTTGAAATTATTTGGACGGCGCCTGGCGTTTACAATACATTTATATCAATTTATTGGTAATGCGATTGTTCAATCCGCAGTAACGCCATGAGTCCGTATATCCCTTACAAGGCACATCTGCCCGGCGTTCACCGGCAGGAACGCATGTCCTACGTTGCCTTTCGTGATCACCGGCATTCGAAAGCCGATGAGGAAAAAGCAGCGGCAGCCCGCGCGAATGCTTCCCGCGTAGGATTTTACCTGGGCGAAGAGCAATTCACTTCCGGCAACTACCTGCTGAAATGGGCGCTACCGTTGAATGAGCCGGTGATGAGAAAACCAACAGCAAATCCTGACCGTCCATCACCGTCATTGATGAAGAAAGTAGGAAACGCAATGAAGACGCTGGCTTCACGGATTTTCGGAAAAAAGCATCTCAAAGAAGAGCAGTAAAAAGATTTTACTCTTCCTTACCTTTGCTGCATGGTCACTTTCGCACAAATGCCCGCTCATTCCCGCGTCTGGATTTACCAGAGCGATCGCGAGATCAAAGACATTGAAATCGACGAGATCCGCCGCAAGGCCGCCATGTTCCTGATGGAATGGTCTTCGCACGGCAATCTCATGCTGGCGACGATCGACGTGGTGCACAACCGTTTTATCGTGGTGTGCGCCGACGAAGAAGAAGCGCGCGCCAGCGGTTGCGGCATCGACAAGTCCGTTCGTTTCCTGCAGCAACTCGAAAAAGATTACGGCCTGAACCTGTTCGATCGCATGCTCGTCGCTTACCGCGATACGGATTCCCGCATCAAAACGGTGAAGCTGCAGGTGTTCGAACAGATGATGGAGAACGGCGAGCTCAACGGCGAAACGATTGTTTTCAATAATCTCGTCGGCACGAAAGAAGAGATGCTCGCAAAATGGGAAGTGCCGGTGAAACAAAGCTGGCACGCGCGGATGCTGGCGTAAAGAATCACGGTTTACACGTTGTAAGATTCAAATCGTAAATTGTAAATCGTAATTCTTAAATCCTTTCACTTGACGCTACAGCAACGCCGCTTTCTCCTCCTCATCACTTTCCTCTGGGCGATTGCCATGCTGTTCGTCCCCATCCGGCAGGAGATAATCACCGGCATTTACACCGGTGATACGCCCGAAACGCAAAAGTTCATCCCGGCTTCTTACGTTGAAACCTGCTCCATCGCGATCGGTTTCAAAGGACATCCCGGCGGAATCGTAGGATTGTTTTTCTTCTTGCTCATGCCGTTCTTCATCGTGTGGGAATCGTTCAGCTTCAAGCGACCGTTCTCTTACGGCGCCATGACGTTCATGCGGTTGCAGGCGTTGCTGCTGTTTCTCGGCGCACCGTATTGCTTTTACATCGCGACATACGACGAAGGCTACTTCATCGATCGCCGGCACGAAACGACACTCGCCTGGGGCGGCTGGCTGCTCTTCGCGCTGAACATTCTTCTCGGCATTTTTCTCTTCACCGCGCTCGCCGCACCCAACAGCCGCCTCGCAAGATTCTTCCCGGAAAGGAAATAATTTGCTAATGTGCGAATGGGTTAATGTGCTAATGAAATAAAACCACAACAGGCACATAGATACACATAGGGAATTACTATGTGAACTATGTGCCTGTTGTGGTTAAAAGCGGGTAGCTTGTGCGCATTAGCACATTGCCCCATTAGCAAATTCGCACATTAATTATTCGGCATCACATCCACCTGGTTGACCGGGATGAGATTGACGTTGTAGCGATTTACGATCAAGCGCATGATCGGATCGTAATGGATCTTCGCCATGATGCGCTCGGTTTGCTGCGGGTCGTAGCCCATCACCATCTGGTCGGTCAGCCCGAGGTAGTGCACGCTGAAAT
>CAMLEF010000165.1 GCA_946478675.1 uncultured Flavobacteriales bacterium
CTGAACTCTTCTGCCGCTTTTTGCTGCAGGACGCCGTTCCGTCAGCACGGAGCTGATCAATCATTTTTCAAAAAACAAAAAATCATGGCGAGAGCCGTCAGGGACAACTACGTCCATTCCAATTCTCTTTTAACAACAACTTTCTTCAATAGAACACATGAGTAAACCCAACATCAAAAGCAAAGACCTCGACCGAATCGGCTACCACCGTAACACGTCGAAGAGCCTTGCGATCATTATTGCTTCCAAACATTTCAAGCATGCTTCGCGCGAAGAATTGCTTTCGCTTTTCATTCGCGTGAAAGAAGAACCGGAAATGTTTCTTACCGACCCGGTGCTACAGCCGCTCGCGTTCACGTTCATGGATACGAAGCCGGCAAAAACATTCCGCGGTTTTGCACTGGAAGAATCTTTCGCGCCGCTGAACGTGTACGGTCGCCAGCACATCGAAGCATCTGCATTGCAGCAAATGGAGCTCGCGCTGCGCCTGCCCGTCAGTCGTTACGGCGCGCTGATGCCGGATGCGCACAGCGGCTTCGGTCTTCCGATCGGCGGCGTGCTTGCGACGGAGAATGCCGTCATTCCTTTCGGCGTCGGTGTCGATATCGGTTGCCGGATGGCGCTGTCGGTTTTCGATTTGCCCGGCACGTACATCGAGCATCATCGTCACGAGCTGAAACTCGCACTTCGCGAATGGACGCACTTCGGCACGGAAGGCGCGCTGGAGTTTGCGCAGGAGCACGCGATCCTCGACCACGCGGATTTCAATGCTACGCCGCTACTGAAAAAACTGCACGGCAAAGCGGTGCGGCAGCTTGGCTCTTCCGGCGGCGGTAATCACTTCGTAGAATTCGGCGTGATCGAACTGCAACCGGAGAACATGCTTGGCCTTCCCGAAGGAACGTACGTTGCGTTGCTTTCGCATTCCGGCTCACGTGGCTTCGGCGCTACCATCGCGAAACATTACACCGAACGTGCGATGGAAGTTTGCCGCTTACCGAAGCAGGCGCAGCATCTCGCCTGGCTCGAACTCGATTCGGCCGACGGGCAGGAATACTGGCTGAGCATGAATCTCGCCGGTGAATATGCCAAAGCCTGCCACGACCGCATCCACCTGAATCTTTCGCGCGCGATGGGCATTACGCCGGTTGCGAAAGTGGAGAACCATCACAATTTCGCGTGGAAAGAAACGATCGATGGCAATGAGCTGGTCGTTCATCGCAAAGGCGCGACGCCGGCGCATGAAGGAGAAGCCGGCATCATCCCGGGTAACATGATCCACGGCGGCTATCTCGTTTGCGGCAAAGGCGTCGGCGCATCGCTGCATTCGGCGTCACACGGCGCGGGCAGAAGGATGTCGCGCGGGCGTGCGAAAGAAAGTTTCTCCGGCTCCGATTTGCGAAAGAGCGTTTCGAATGCCGGTGTAACACTGATCGGCGGAAGCACGGAAGAATCGCCGCTGGCGTATAAGGACATCGATGAGGTCATGCGCGCACAGGAATCGCTCATCACTGTCCACGGAAAATTTATCCCGAAGATCGTGCGCATGAACAAAGAATAACATGAACGAAAAACTCTTACTGATCACTTCCGGCAAAGGCCCGGCCGAATGCGAACGCGTCGTGTCGCTGCTGCTGCAACAGATTTTGCGTGACGCGAAACAGGAGCAGCTCATCGTGACGATGATCGATGAAATTTCCGGCAAAGAATCGCGCACTTGTCTCTCTGCGCTGCTGCAGATCACCGGAAGCAACGCGGAAACGTTCTGCGCTTCGTGGGAAGGAACGGTGCAATGGATTGCGCAAAGTCCGTTCCGGAAATTTCACAAGCGCAAGAATTGGTTTGCCGGCATCAGCGTGTATGATGTCGCCGCTTTCCCCCGCTGGCAGGAACGCGATGTCGTCTATCAAACGATGCGCGCTTCAGGTCCCGGCGGACAGCACGTCAACAAAACCGATTCGGCAGTCCGCGCGACACATTTGCCATCAGGCATCAGCGTTACCGCATCCGACGAGCGCTCGCAGGCGATGAACAAAAAAGCAGCGACCGAACGGCTGCGAAACAAGCTGCTCGCTTTGCAGGTGGAAGAAAAAAACAGGCAGGTGCGTTCGCAATGGCTGGAGCATCATTCGCTCGAGCGTGGCAACGCCGTCCGCATTTTTCGCGAACCGCTGGAATAAAAAATGGTCGCCCGCGCCTGAAGGACCTTCCACATCAGCCCGGCACTTCGTCCGGACTGCAGGAATACGTTTTAGTCTTTCATGAAGGACGACATGCCGACGCCGAACCCGCTGAGCTGGTATGCAGAGACAAAACTGCAGGGCGAAAAAATCGTCGACGCTTCGAAGCTGAAGTGGGCGATCCTCCGCACGATCATCGTGTACGGCATTGTCGACAACATGAGCCGTTCCAATATTGTCCTTTGGGCGAAAGACGCGCTGACGAAAGGACAAAAGTTGGATTTGGAAATGATGCCGGCAATCTCGATCGGCTGCGGCAGCGTCTGGATCATCTCGTCGGGCACTTCGCGGTTGATCTGGACTTTCTTCGTGCC
Organism: uncultured Flavobacteriales bacterium; assembly: GCA_946478675.1. The sequence goes on from CAMLEF010000165.1 coordinate 2,555, forward strand.
GCTGGTGTCGGCGAAAAGATTTTTCTCGGTAGAAGAGCTGTCTCCGCTGTTACAGGAAGCGGCGAGAAGAGCGGCCGGTCAATGCGGATAATTTCAGGGATGCTTCCGCTGGTTTTCCGGAGACCGCGGTTTTCTTCAGCAGCCTCTTTAGTTTCGTCCGCTCTTGTTGACCGACAAGAACAGCAACGGATTTTCCGGCAAGCGTCGACGCTCTGGATTTTTTCTTTCCGGCAAACATCGTATTGGCTTGCGTAATTATACCTGCACTGTCCGTAGCAACAACAATGTGCGGCGTCTTCCTGGAGAAAAAGGCAAACGCTTCAGCCATGCTCATATCAACCCGGGGCGGCGGTTTTGTTTTTAATCGGGTTCAAAATACAGATTGACGCAGGAAAAAGGCCGCCGGCAACACCCTGATATTAGTCATGGCGGAAAATGAGGAGATCGGGCGCAAAGGGATTGTTTATTTTATTTTCCATTGCGAAGGATCACGGCCGTAGTTTTTCCATCCGGCACATTCGTCGCAATAGAGATCGCGCAGCGCTTCGCAGTCGAAAAGCTGGAAGCTGATCCTGCACGGCCCGACAAAAAGGCTGCACCATTCTTCGTGCGTGAGATAGCTGCGCGCCCATGTGATCTCCGCCGCATACGCCGCAAAAGATGAATCCTCTTCGATGTGCGTGTAGGTCAGCTGCAGGTAGCGCATGAGCACCTGGTGGTTTGGTTGCTCCTGCTGTGCAAACGGCGCAAGCACACTCAGTCCCCAGGTTACCCTGTTATGAAACACGAGGTAATCCGACAGCAGCAGCGCAAGGCTGTCATTCATGCCCGACGTTTCCCAATAGCGGACGATCTCCGCCAGGGAAGCTGTTGCCTGCGCTTCTCCCTTTTTCCCTTTCGCTTCGTACCACGGCACCGATTTATAATACCACTCCAGTTCCATTTGCGCGAACCCTGTTTGAGAAGAGTCGGCGCCATATTGCTGCAGCCATTTGATCCACGCCAGTATCGTTTCCGGCGGCGTGTTGTCCACAGGCTGTGCGCCGTTCCATCCGAGCAGGTACTGGTGGGTCATGGCGGCCACACACAGCCAATAAGGTGCGTTGGGATTTCCAGCGACACGACTCTTGCAGGCTGCATAAAAACGCAGGTCCACAGCAGTGTCGTTGCCGGTTGCCCGGTGACGCAACCATGCGTGATTATAAGCAAGCGTATCAAAAACCGGTTCGGCCCGCCATTGGATATTGCGAAGACAGATCGTGTCCGTTTGTTTCGCAGCGAAAGCACGGAAATAAAAATGCTGCAACCGGTCCAGCGAATCGAGGTAACGGCGGTCGTTTGTTTTAACAAGACTGTCCGACCAGCTCCTTGCATTTTTTGTCAGCCAATCGCACGACGCCGAAGGAAAACGAAACACTTCCAGCTGCAACGTTACTTCCGCATATCGCTGTTTCGCGAGCCAGGGTTCCAGCCGGTGGACGAGCTGCGTATCCTCCAGCATCGCTTTTACCTGTTCGTGTGTTTTTCCTTTGAAGGAGGAAAACGACGGAACTGTTTGCACCTGCTTATCGAAAAGCGTCCAGTTCTCTGCGGTGGCAATCGTTGATGGAAACGAATCGCCTGCCACTTTCATTGCGCCGATGATCGACTGCGCGCGTTTCTCCTGCAGGGCGCGATTGATGTTCTCCTGCCCTTCGACGGAAGCGAACGCACGGATGGATGCGCTTTTTATTTTGAACCGCGTCAGCTGCAATGAATCGAGGAACGGCTGAATATCTTTTTGCGCGAACTCAGATTTCCCCTGCGCAAAAGGAATACGAAACGTGTAGCTGCGCATTTTACTTCCGAATGCGAGCGTATCAGGCGACAGCTGAACAGGCTCAGTAAACGGATCGTCGATGGTCCAGTCCTGCCCGCAGAAAGAAGTAAAATGCAGGACGCGACACACCTGTTTCTTCTGGAGGAGAATAATGTTGATTTCATAATACTGCGGGTCGAGGTCTTTCGGAAACTTGCCGAGCGAAACTGAAAATGTCTCCGCAGTAAAAGGAAATTCAAAAGCATCGAACCAGGCTTTTCGTTTTCCGCGTTTGTTGACCGCCGCCTTACCTGCTGCAGACGCATTCGGGAAACGCTGCCGCAAACTCAATTTCTTTTTCCCCTTGAATCCATGCTTCAGTTTTTTCCGGTAAACCGGTTTCAGGACACGTCCGCTGAAAATGCATTGCCCGTTGCGGCGGCTGGGCTTCTGGTAGTATTGCGAGTTGGCACAATCGAACGGCTTATAACCGACGATCTCGGCTGCCATCCCGTCAGTTCGGTTATCGATCAGCGCTTTGATCACGTTGACATCACGCGTCGAAAAAATAATGTTGCCGTTCACCACCTCCACTTTGGTGGAAGCCGCTGAAAAATTTTCATTCCAGCAATACGAACAAGTGGCGACGCTGTCTTCCGGCGCACGCAGTTTCCAGGCATGTACGTCGCTGTGCGGCTCGCGGGAAACGCCGGCGAAGCTGTTCACGACCGGCGGCGCATCGGTTTCGTAAGGGAAAAATGCGGTAAGGCCGGTGCCGGGTTTATAATACGGCAACGATCCGAACACCTGAACGCCGTAAAATGCATTCGTCTTCGCATCGAACACAACCGCCAGTCCCGTGAACTCGTAGCCGGGCGTGAGCATGTTTTTATAGTGCGGCGGCGAATTCACCCATGCCATCACCATCGAATGCGCCATTTCACCGTACGTCGTATTCGTGTGCGGCGGCGTTCCCGGCGGATCGTGCTTGTCGCGCTCAGGAATAAAGGCAAAGTCCTGCTCTACATTTTCTCCAACGTTGATAAACATATCGCCTTTGTGAAAGCGAACACGATCCTGCGGCGCATATTTCACCGGGAACTCTTTTTCAAAATGCGTGATCTGCTTCGTCGAATCGAGATACAGCGCGTGCGTGTGCGCGGCGGTGTAAAGAATGCTGTCGTTGCGCAACGGGGTGAGGCCATGCGCTATGCGAACACTGTCGATGCCTTTTTTGACGAGATGCTCGAGATAAGGAACGTTGATCGCGCCGGGTTGCATGCGGTCGGTGGGCTGCTGCGCGTGGAGGATGCAGGCGCAAAGGAGCACGATCAACGTTTGAAATTTCCGGACAGAGGAAAAGAAGCGTTCCTCGCGCATGCAATGCTTATTCATCCCGAAGGAAAAGGGTTCAACATTTCAAATTTACTATAACCGTTAATCTTTGTCATTCTTAACCTGCTGTGCCTGCTGCCGCGAATAAAGTTGTTTTTAAAATCAAAACGAAGGAGTAGCTTTATTCACCTGTTCCACTATTCTCCGCAATGAAATTTTCATTTCAAAAAACGGCGCTGCTGCTGCTCGCCGGTCTTTCTTTCCTGTTCTCCTTTGCGCAGAATATCGACTCGCTGAAAAACAGTGTCGCACATACACCGCCCGACACTTCCCGCTGCCGTGCGCTGGCGAACCTCGTGGATGCCGTCGACCTGGACAGCATGACGAAATACAATGAAGAGCTGATCCGTTTTTGCAATGAAAAACTCCGGTCGGACCAGGGCAAACTGACCTTCGCTTACCAGCGGTTTCTCGCGGATGCTTATACGACGAAAGGCTATGTGTATCGCCTCGGCGGCAATTATCCGGAAGCGCTGAAATGCTACAGTGAGAGTCTCCGGCTGCAGGAAGCGATCCACGACAGCGACGGGCTCGCCACTTCCATCTTCAACACGGGCGTTGTTTACCAGATCCAGAATGACAATGTCAGGGCGCTGGATTATTTTACCGAAAGCGGAACGATCCGGCAGGCGCTGAACGACAAGCGCGGTCTCTCGGAAGTTTATTTCAGCGTCGGGTCGCTGTATAATTTCCAGGGAAACATTCCGCAGGCGCTGGACTATTACAGCAAGAGCCTGCGGCTGGCCGAGGAGTGCGGGCATACAAAAGTGATCGCGTATTCGCTCAACAACATCGGCTCCATCTACAGCAGCCAGAACGATTTCACGCATGCGCTGGAATATTACAACAAGAGCTACGCGCTGTACCGGGAAAACAAAGACAAGATCGGGATGGCGATCGCGCTCGACAATATCGGCGGCATTTATAAAAAGCAGGGGAACAACGCGAAAGCGCTCGAGAATTTCAATCAAAGCTACCTGATCGCGCAGGAGACCGGCGACAAAAAAGAGCTGGCGAATTCATTGGCGAACAGCGGAACGGTTTACATGGAGCAGAACGATTTTCCCAAAGCGCTCGATTGTTTTACGAGAAGCCTCGGGCTGCAGCAGGAGATCGGTTATAAAAAAGGAATTGCGGGTTCGCTTTGCAACATTGGCCGGATCTATTTCGCGCAAAAGGATTATGCAAAAGCGGAAAGCTACGGTGAGCAGTCGATGGAGATGAGCCGTGCGATCGGTTTTCCGCAGAACATCCTCGACGCGGCATTGCTCCTCGATATGATTTACGAAGCGCAGGGCAAACCGGCGAAAGCGCTGGAGATGTACAAGCTGTACGTCGTCATGCGCGACAGCATCAACAACATGCAGACGCAGAAAGCCAGCATGAAGCGCGAATTCGAATACAACTATGAAAAGCGCGCCGCCGCCGACAGCATCGCTCATGCGAAAGAGAAGCAGATCCGCCAGGCCGAGCTCAACCGGCAGCAGGCAGAATTGCGCGCAAAGAAAAATCAGCAGTACGCCCTGTTCGGCGGACTTGCGCTGGTGCTGATCTTCGCCGGCATAATGTTCAACCGCTTCCAGGTGACACGTAAGCAGAACCACATCATCCGGTTGCAGGAAGAAGAAACGCGAAGACAGAAGCTTCTGGTCGAAGAGCAGAAAGACCTGATCCAGGAAAAACACAAAGAGATCACCGACAGCATCAACTATGCCGAGCGCATCCAACGGAGCTTTCTTGCGAGCACCGCGCTGCTCGATGCGCATCTTGCTGCTCCCGGCGATGACGGCTATTTCGTCTTCTTCCGTCCGAAAGCGGTCGTCAGCGGCGATTTCTATTGGGCGGCCCCGCTGATGAACGGCGACTTCGCTTACGTCACTGCCGACTCGACGGGCCACGGCGTTCCCGGCGCGATCATGAGCATCCTGAATATTTCTTCGCTGGAAAAAGCCGTGGAAAAATTCAGCGAGCCTTCCGCCATCCTGGACGAGACGCGCCGCACGATCATTCATCGGCTGAAGAAAGACGGAAGCGCCGACGGCGGCAAGGACGGCATGGATTGCAGCCTGGTCGTTCTTCACCGCGACAAACGCCGCCTCACTTATTCCGCCGCCAACAACCCGGTGTGGATCGTGCGGGGAAACACGCTGCTGGAATTCGCCCCGGATAAAATGCCGGTCGGAAAACACGACAAGGACGACGTTTCTTTTTCACAACACAACGTCGACATTCAAAGCGGCGACATGATTTACACGCTCACCGACGGCCTCCCCGACCAGTTCGGCGGACCATTGGGAAAGAAATACAAATACCGTCAGCTGAAGGAGCTGCTTCTTTCCATCGCGCATTTGCCGGTGAAGGAACAGCAGGAAAAACTCCAGCGAAGCATGGACGACTGGAAAGGCGCGCAGGAGCAGGTGGATGATGTGACGATTCTTGGGGTGCGGGTGTAGTGTTTTGTGCAGGGGCTTGAAACTTATCACTGCCTGTAAAATTCCCGGCGGATCGTTACCAGCACGCTGTTGATCTTTTCCAAATCCGGAGCCTCCGGCAAAGGTGACGAGGCATAAACATTTTTAATCCGCTCTACACGTCGCTCCGCTTCATCGACTAACTCTTCGTAGCTGAACTTTCCGGCGCGGATCTCCAACAGAAATTCACGGTTCGGACGACGAACGATGATCTTGCCGGTACGCCCGATCTCTTCCGCCATGTCGAGCAGGCGAAACGTGTGCAGCATGTTCTTGGCATCGTAATTCCTGCCGTGATGAATCGTATGCTGAAAACGTTCTTCGTTCCTGTTATCGACCCACGCCCAGTAAGATTTATAATCCTTGCAGTATTTCGAAAACCCGTCTTTGTTGTAAGATAAAATGCCGATGACCGGAGCATTTTGTTTGACGGAGCTCAGCGTAACATCCATGGAATCTTCGCTGCGCACGATGCCGGCATAATGTTCTTCCGGATCGTAATACAATCCGTACACTTCCCGCATGTGAGGGATGGCGACAAGCCCGCAACGCTCCTGCGGAATATTTTGCTGCCGGAGAAAATCTTTCAGCGGAACAGATCCTTGGCCCTGCACGACGTAACAGAAGTCGAGATTGCTTTTACGCTGCTCTTCCATGGGATTGAGAATTTTCTTGTTCAGTCCGCGGGCCCTGCGCACCTGTGTCATCGCATAACCTGCGAACGTATCCTGGCAGAGCCGCGACAGGAACAGTTCCGGTTGCAGCCGTTCATACAGCGGGTGGCGATGACGCAGGCAATCTTCCGGCACAGCCAGCAGCTCGAGCATGTTCGGATTGTTTTTCGATAACAGGTCAACGAATTTCCGCAGCTCGTAGAACATCGTGTTATTCCCGTCTTCATTGATCTGTTCATCGAACGAAAGCGAAAAAAACTCTTCCTGCGGAAGCACATACACGCCTTTGATATCTACGTCGGAATTTTCCGTGGCCGTGCCGTATGCCTGGCTGCCGCTGATACATTCCAGCAACAGGCATTGCTTCGATTTCAGCTCCGCGATGGTCATGCGTTCAGGATTTCACGAAATAAAACGTCGAGCGATTCACTGCTTGCTTTTTTCGCAGGCAATGTCGCCGACACCGTATCACAGGAAGCAATGCCGGCCGCGAGGAATTCATCCAGTACTTTTTCGCGCGGATGACGATAGCCCTCATCTTTTTCCGCTTTCAGTCGTACCAGCTCATTCACCGTTCCACGCAGCGAAGCATCCGGCATTTCCGCAAGCAACGGCTGCAGCTCCATCGGCGGAACGTTTTTGTGATGCGCAATCCATTTGGCGGAAAGCACCGCGCGCAGGCAATACATGTAATGCTTCAGCTTCACGTCGTTGCCGGCCGTGCATTCCTCGTATTTCTTTTTCGCCATGCTGAGGTAATGA
>CAMLEF010000166.1 GCA_946478675.1 uncultured Flavobacteriales bacterium
GATCAGCGATTTTGCTTTCGGTGTGAGCGCGATGAGTCGTTTGCGCCCGTCTTCCTTGTGGCTGGAAGATTTCACGAGCTTTTTCGCTTCGAGTTCTTTCACCAGCTGGATCAAAGAAGGATGCGCGATCCCGACTTCATTCGCAAGATCGACCACGGTGAGCGGTCCTTTGCGATCGAGCACGTAAACCACCGGGAACCATTTCGGTTCGAAGTCGATGCCGAATTCTTTATACACCAGCACGCCGTCTTTGCGGATCGCATCGGAAAGCCGGAGCAACCGAGCAGCGACTGCCAGCGGGCCGATTTCGTCGAGTAGGGTCATGGATAGATGTGTAGGTAACTATGTAGTTGACTACGCAAATGTAGGTTAATTTGTGAATTTGCCAATTTGTGGAGGAGAAAAGGGAAACCGCCAAGGCGCTAAGGGCGCAAAGGATAAAACACTTCCTGTATGTGTTGCGAAGAAATCAGAGTTGCAGCGTCAGCTTGAGCTTCCCTCCGAAACCCTGGTGGATAATGCGGAGCAGGGTAGACAGGCGAATGTCCGATGCGTCGTTTTCGATGCGGGAGATGTAGGCTTTATTCGTGCCGCAACGTTCCGCGAGCTCTTCCTGCGTAATGCCCAGTTTATTCCGGGCTTCTTCCAGCAGTACGCCGAGACGGAACGTTTCGAATTCCTGTTCCCATTTTTCCCGCGCCGCCGAACCGCGCTTGCCGTATTTCTTATCGAGCATTTCGTCGAGCGACGTTGTTTTCTTACTGCTTTTTCTTTTCATGATAATATTCCTCCATGATTCGTAACGCACGTTCGATTTCTGCTTTGGGCGTTTTTTGTGTTTTCTTCTGAAACGCATTCCCGATAACGACCAGGTTTCCTTTATCGAAAAAGCTGAAGATGCGGTAAATGTTTCCCGCGGCTTCTACCCGGATCTCATACAAACCTTTGGCGCCTTCGATATGCTTGAAATATTTTTCCGGCACCCGCGGCATAACCCGCAAAAGGTTCAGCGTCCATTCCATTTTTGCCTGGACATGATCCGGCTGCGCCTCATAGAAATCCAGGAAATACGATTTAAAAACAATGATTTTCCGTAAATATCCTTCCATACAAAGTTAACTAATCAGACAACATTTAAAATAACGGCTCAATAAAAAAAAGAAACCGCTTCCGCTGAGAGAGTCTCAACGGAAGCGGCGATTCCTGCTTAATAAGTGCAGATCGTTTACGGACCTGCTGTGATTCGGTGATTACTGCTTCACTTCCTCGAACGGTACGTCTTGCACGTTGTCACCGTTAGAGTTGTTCTGCTGTCCCGCGTTCGGATCGGCGTTTTGCGCGCCGCCCTGTGCGTTCTGCATCGCTTCGTACATGCCCTGCACTACGCCTTCGAGCTTCGTGATGCCCGCGTCGATGGCAGTGAGGTCTTTCGCAGCATGCGCTTTCTTCAGCTCCGCCAGCGCGTCTTCGATCGCCTGTTTCTTGTCAGCCGGGAGCTTGTCGCCAAACTCTTTCAGCTGTTTCTCGGTGGAGAAGATGAGGCCGTCGGCTTTGTTGACCTTCTCGGTCTCTTCTTTCACCTTGCGGTCGGTTTCGGCGTTGAGCTCCGCTTCTTTCTTCATGCGATCGATCTCGTCTTTCGAGAGGCCGCTCGAAGCTTCGATGCGGATGTTCTGCGACTTGCCGCTGTTCTTGTCTTTTGCAGAAACGTTGAGGATACCGTTCGCGTCGATGTCGAACGACACTTCGATCTGCGGAACACCGCGCGGTGCCGGCGGGATGCCGTCGAGCACGAAGCGGCCGAGCGTACGGTTGTCTTTCGCCATCGGGCGCTCACCCTGCAGGATGTGGATCTCTACGCTGGGCTGGTTGTCCGATGCGGTCGAGAACGTTTCCGATTTTTTCGTCGGGATGGTCGTGTTGGCTTCGATCAGTTTCGTGCAAACACCGCCCATCGTTTCGATACCGAGAGAAAGCGGCGTCACGTCGAGGAGCAGCACGTCTTTCACTTCGCCGGTGAGTACACCGCCCTGGATTGCAGCGCCGATCGCTACAACTTCGTCCGGGTTCACACCTTTGCTCGGCGATTTGCCGAAGAATTTCTGAACTGCGTCCTGGATCGCCGGGATACGGGTAGAACCGCCGACGAGGATCACTTCGTTGATGTCGTTTACAGAAAGGCCGGCATTCTGCAGTGCGGTTTTGCAGGGCTCGATCGTGCGACGGATGAGGTCGTCGACGAGCTGCTCGAATTTCGCGCGGCTGAGCGTGCGCACCAGGTGCTTCGGAATTCCGTCAACCGGCATGATGTACGGCAGGTTGATCTCGGTGGATGCAGAGCTGGAGAGCTCGATCTTCGCTTTTTCCGCCGCTTCTTTCAAACGCTGGAGGGCCATCGGATCTTTCGTGAGATCGAGGTTGCCGTTTTCCGCTTTGAATTCCGCTACGAGCCATTCGATGATTTTCTGGTCGAAGTCGTCGCCGCCAAGGTGCGTATCACCGTCGGTGGATTTTACTTCGAATACGCCGTCACCGAGCTCGAGCACGGAAACGTCGTGCGTACCGCCACCGCAGTCGAACACCACGATCTTCATGTCCTGGTGCTTCTTGTCGAGGCCGTAAGCCAGCGCTGCAGCCGTCGGTTCGTTGATGATGCGGCGAACTTTAAGACCGGCGATCTCACCGGCTTCTTTCGTAGCCTGGCGTTGTGCGTCGTTGAAGTACGCAGGAACGGTGATCACGGCTTCGGTGACTTCGGTGCCGAGATAATCTTCCGCGGTCTTCTTCATTTTCTGAAGGACCATCGCGGAAATTTCCTGCGGCGTGTATTTGCGGTCGTCGATCTGAACGCGCGGCGTGTTGTTTTCGCCTTTCACGACAGAATAAGGAACACGCTTGGTTTCTTCGTTTACTTCATCGAACGTATGCCCCATGAAACGCTTGATCGAATAGATCGTCTTGCGGGGGTTGGTGATGGCCTGGCGTTTTGCCGGATCGCCGACTTTACGCTCGCCATTATCTACAAATGCAACAATCGACGGGGTTGTACGGCGCCCTTCGCTGTTGGGAATAACAACGGGCTCGTTGCCTTCCATGACCGCTACGCATGAGTTCGTAGTCCCCAGGTCGATTCCAATGATTTTTCCCATAACTATGAGTCTTTAAAAGGTGCTTGGTTTTGATTCATTTTCTATAGGTCAATTGCTATGCCAGCGCCTGCCAGTCAGTGAAATTGGCAGAATTGCACACCATCCCGTCGTATGCTGTGTGAAAAGACTGACAAAAAGACATAGATGACGTGGGTGTATTCGCAGCGCTCTCCGCACTTTCTGCGCGTGCCGGTTCAAGCGGTAGCGTACCCGGTTCCGGAAATGAAAAATGCCCCGTGGCGTACAGGGCATTTTCAAATCAATTTTTCAAAATCTTACTGGCATCCCGGGGGCGTCGAGTGGTCCCACTTTTCGAACAGCAGGAAGCAGGTGCTGGGATCGGAAACCAGGCCCTTAAAGCCAAGCGTGTTGCCATCGATGGAGTTCTTCGTGAGCAGCCAGGTGTAGTTGCCGCCGGTGTTCGGCTTCACAGCGCGCGTGCGGGAAGCGAAAATGCCGTAAGCGGGAATCGTCGGATCGGAATTCACGATGTTCGTATACAGCGGGTGCTCCTGCGAGATCGAGTTCGATGCGCCGTTGATGTCGATGTAATTCTTCATCTCCTCGTTGGCTGCATACACGTTGATCTCGACGTAATCCGCACGGCGGCGCACCACGTTCGGATTCGACGGGATATCTCCGCCGACAAAACGGTAGAACGACATCTTGTCGAATTTCACCGACTGCTCGGAATTGGCTGTCACCTCGTTGGTCGTCAGCATCGCGAGCGTCCATTCGTGGGTCGCCGTGTGAAGACTGTCGCCGTTGGCGTAGAATTCGGTGTAGTAGAGGCGGAGGCTCGGCTGGTAAACGCGTGCCGAAGGAGCAGCCTTCCATTTCAGCGTAAACTCCGGCGAGCTGGTCGTCGGCTCGAAGCTGACCTGCGGATTGCCGGTAGAGGGCTGGGAAATGTTGAAGACACTGGTCGTCGAAGACTCGACAAGATCGGTGGTTGCGGTAACGGTATTGCCGGTAGCGGAATTCGTCACGATCAGTTTGTAATCGTAAGCGGAATTCAGCGTACCCGGAGGCGTATTGAAGGAATACACGACCTGGTTCGGACCTGCGAAAATGCCGGCGTCTTTATTGGTGAACGTGTCGGGCTGAAGCGCAAAGGTCTGCATCAGCGAATTGTTGTACCAACCCTGGACGTAAACCGTCAGCTGGTTGATGTAGTTGATCGAATCGAACTGCTGCGCCATGGTGAGCGCGTTGTCCGGGCCGAGGAACGCTTTCTGGATGCGGATATACTGAACAGGCGAATTCTGGTCGAGAAGGCCGTAAACGATCGTCGTTTCTTTCCAGTCGTCGAGGATGTCCAGCTTCGTGCTGCAGGTCCAGAACAGGAACGGAACGCAGCATAACAGGATGAGTTTCTTCATGAAAAAGAAGCTCCCTGGGTTTTTTCAGGGATTCGCAAACATACGAAGTTTAACTGCTCGGTTTTCTGTTTATTTTTGAAACGGCATCCCCGCCAAATCAATGGTAATTTTGAGACGATTACTGGTCATTTTCGCTTTTCTACTGGCGGGGAAAAATCTCGTAGCACAATACTGCGACACCTCCCTTTGGATTCCTAACGGTCCCGTGCACGCCCTGCAGCTTCGCGACAGCCTGCTGTTTGTCGGCGGTGAATTCACACAGGTCAGTCCTGCAACCGGTCACTTCGTGCGACTCGATTCGACGACTGCCAATCTCGCGCCACCTTTCCCGCAGATCTACGGCCGCGTGAATTGCATGGCGAAGGACAGCATCGGTCGCGTATACGTTGGCGGAAGCTTTTCGCAGGTCGGCAGCCTGAACATCCGCAACCTGTTCCGTTTCGATTCGCTCGGCCAGATTGATCTCAACTTTATTCCCGATCCTGACGGGGAAGTGTTCACCGTCGCCGTTTACAACAACGTGCTCTGGATCGGCGGCGATTTTCTTTCCGTTTCCGGCTTCCCGAGAGGAAGAGGCGCAGCCATCGCCGTGCAGGACAGCATTCAGTATCGTGATGCCTTCGGCGTGATCGATTCAGTCGCTTATTTTTCCTCAACCGATACGCTGACGGCTTTTAATCCCGGCGCAAACGGACCGATCTACGCGATCTATCCTGACCAGCTCCTTCCTGTCGTTTTTGCCGGCGGCGATTTTTCCTTCATCGGCGGCTTCCCGGTTACGTATGTCGCCAAGCTGAAAGCTTCCGACGGATTATGCGTGCCCACCAATAATTCATTCTGGCAGGCGACCCCGAATCTCAACGGGCCGGTACGCGCGATCCGGATCTGGAAAGGTGATGTTTACCTGGCCGGCGAATTCGATCATCTCGGAACCTACGCAAGGCACGGACTGGCGACAGTGGACTTCTCCAACGGCGCTATGTTTACGCTCGACCAGAACCAGCAGCCCGCCTACAATGCCGGTTCCAACGGCGCGGTGTACGACATGGAAGTGGTGAACGACCAGCTCTACGTGGTGGGCGACTTTACCATTCTCGGCGGTAATATCCGCAATCGTACCGCCTGTCTCGATTCCGCGTTTCGGTTGCTGACCTGGACCGTTCCTTTCGATGGCGTGGTGAAATGCATCGAGCGCTGGGGCGACAGCACTTTTGTCTTCGGCGGAAACTTCACGGTTGTTAACGGCGATACCATTTACAACGCTGCGATCGCAGGAATGGACACGGTGATCGATGTGCACGCCTGGAACCCGATGTTCGATGGCGAAGTCCTTGCGGTGATGCCCTCACAGGTTCCGGGAAGCGTTTATGCCGGTGGTGAATTCACCGGCGCCAATGGAGTAGCGCGGAAAAACCTTTGCGTGATCAACACGAATACGCGGCGGCCGGACGGCTGGAGGCCCGATCTGAACGACGTTGTTTACACGCTTTACGCGGACAATACGCACCTGTATGTGGCCGGTGATTTTACCAGCGTGAATGGGCAAAACCGGGCGCGCTTAGCCTCCTTCCGCCTTGCCGATTATTCGTTGTCGCCCTTCAATCCCGGTGTCAACGGGCTCGTGCGTACCATGACGAGCCGCAATTCGCTGCTGTACATCGGCGGTAATTTCTCCATAGCCGGAGGACAACAGCGTTCCAGCCTTGCGTGCATCGATACGACGAATTCGCAGGCGACCGTGTGGAATCCGAACGTGGCGGGAACCGTCAACAAGATCATCGCCGATAATCATCATCTCTATGTCGGTGGATTTTTCCCGCAGGCCGGCGCGCAATCCCGCAACAATCTTGCGCGCATCGACCTCACGACCGGTCTTGCCGACTGGAGCTGGCAATGCGATGCGGACGACGGCATTTACGACATGGAGCTGTACAACGGCACGCTGTATTTCGGCGGCTGGTTCCTGGATGCCGGCGGACAATCGCGCGCGCATCTTGCAGCTGCCGATACGCTCACCGGCGCAGTAGCGTCATTCAACCCGGGCGTTGACGATTACGTGCGTTGCTTCACGCGCTGGAACGACGACCTGTTTTTCTCCGGGCCTTTCATCAACACCACGAGCTCGCTCTATCGTCCGCGCATGGCGAATTTCGATTTGGGCGACGGCGCTTTCGACACGTGGTCGCCGCAACCTTCTTCGATGGCGGAAAGCATGCAGTGCTCGCAGGATTGGCTGTATTGCGGCGGCGGATTTACTTTCATCGGCGGAAAATATCATCCGAACCTCGCCATGGTCAGCGTGAATTACGTTACCGGAATTCCTGCAACGAGCAACGGTTTCGTGCCTTCCGTAACGATCTGGCCGAATCCTGCGACGGATGTCGTCAACGTGGTGCTTCCTGCTCCGGATGAAAACGGCACAATCGAAATCACGGATGCAACCGGGCGTATCGTTTATCAGAAAGAAGTGCAGCCCGGCAATGGAAACATGGTGCAGCTCGACGTCAGCGCTCTTGCAGAAGGGATTTACCAGCTCACGGTTCGTAACGGCGGAATAGTTTCCGGGACGGCGAAGCTGGTGCGATGAGCAAATTCCTTAACGGACAAAATTCAGCGAAGCCGTTGTCGTGCCGCTGATGAGCGCGAACCGCGTATCCTGGTCGAGCCAGTAATTCCTGAAATACGTCGTCGTTCTCGCAGAGAATAAACCGTAGCCGCCTTCGATATTCGAATAAGGCGGAAGGTCGGCGGCCGAAGAAGCGCTCGCATTCTGCACTTCAATGTACGTCACCAGGTCGTCGCAGCTGCCGGTGAAGATCAGCTCTACTTTCCCGGAAATACGGCGCGTATAAGGTTTCGCAGGAATAAGCGCAGCCATCGCATTCAGGAAATTGTTTCGGCGTATGGCAAACTGCAGCTGTTCGTTCCCCAATGTGCGCGAAGCCGTCGCTTCTCCCAGTTGCCAGTCGACGTATTGCTCGGAAACCTGCGTGGTGTCGTAAATGAATTGATCCGTGTAATGAAAACGCAGCGCCAGGCTGTAACGTTTCGCATGATTGCCCGTGAGAAAGCGGAACCGGATGTACGTCGTATCCTGCAGGTTCAATCCTGAAAAGCTGCCGGGCTCGAGCAGCGAAGGATCCTGCGCGATGGGCGTTTTCGAAGTGATGCTGTTGCCTTTGCGCAAATCGGTGACGGTGAGGTAGTATTCGCTGCCGTCTTTCAGTACCGGGAAATTTCCTTTGTACAGCACTTGCCCCGGGTTCGCAAAAATTCCCGGGTCACGCGGGATCGTCGTGTCGGGCCAGAGCGAAAACGTTTGCACCGGCTGACCGTTCAGCCAGCGTTCCATTTTAACGTCCAGCGTTCCTGCGGGAAAACCGATCGTGTCTTCGTGCTGCGCCATTTCCAGCGCATTCGCTTCGCCGAGAAAAACTTTCGAGATGCGGATGTATTGCACGCTGTCGGCAGGGTTCAGCAGGCCGTAGCACACGATCACGTTTTTGTATTCCGCAAGAAGGTCGATGTCGTTCTTACATCCGCCGTACAGCAGGACCAGCGCGGCTAAAAAAGGCAGCAGCTTTCGCATAGTGGTAGTGCAATTGCGGTCGCGGGGAACGACCAGGCGGGGATGAGCGATAAAAGTAGAAAAAATCAGGGAGCGGCCGGCTCCGGTTTGCCCATCACGTAAATCGGTCCCGCTGGCGTTTGTACCGCTTCCGATTTTTCGAGGGAAATGGCGAACGCTTCCGCCGAAGGAATCGCAGAAGGCATCATCATCATGCCGGTAGTGTCGTTGCAGACGAAGCCGCCTTCGTTCACCGGCTTTCCGTCGACGATCGCCCAGAGCACGTATTTCTCATCGGGCGCCGTAGCGGGCAGCGTCATCGGGTCCACCATCACCATTTTCGATTGCGAATCCCAATGCACCATCGCTTTCATCGGGTGGCCGTCGACCATGCTGTTGAGCGCGATGGTTTGCGTCATCGGGCTGCGGACGAATTCCAGCTGTTGCTGCAGCTCGTTGCGCTCTTTGTCGAAACCGGAAATCGCAACAGCGGCTTTCGAGGAATCGTCTTCTAGCTGCTTTCGTTTTTGTTCCGATGCGGCGAGTGAATCGCGCGTGCCGTGAAGCTGCGACATCATGTAAAAATTCACGCCGACGCTGATGAGAAGAAGTACGCCTGCCGCTGCTGCAAACGTTTTCCAGGAAGAGCGTGCGGGATGCAGCGGAATAATTTTCGGTTCGTTGCGCGAAGAGGAAAGCAGGCTGCCGAGAATTTTTTCTTTCAACGCAGGATCCGGATCAACGGCGTGCATCGTGGCGTACGTTTCGAAATCGGACTGCAGCTCTTCCAGCGCCGCGCGCACCTCCGCATGCGAAGCCGCCATACGCTCCGCCTCCTGCGCTTCGGCGGGAGTGGCAGCGCCCGAGACGTACAGCTCGAGCAGGCCCGATTCGATGTATTCCTGCGGGGTCATTTGATCAGTTCGCGCAGCCGGGAGATGGCTGCTTTTACACGCGTTTTTACTGTGCCCAGCGGGATGCCCAATTCCTCGGCCACTTCCGTCTGGGTATATCCTCCGAAATACAGCAGGTCGATGAGCTGCCGCTGCTCCGGTTTTAATTCGTCCACCAGCTTGCGCAAACCGATATGGTCCGTCGCGGTCGACTGGTTATGTTGCTTGTCTACAGAATATACGAAGTCTTCGATGCTGCGGACTTGCCCTTCATTGCGAAAATCCTTCGAGCGCGTTTTGTCGATCGCGGTGTTGCGCGCAATATTGAGCAGCCAGGTGTAGAGACGGCCTTTCGTCGCATCGTAAGAAGCGCTGTTGTTCCAGATCTTGACGAACACTTCCTGCAGCACGTCCTCCGCTGTTTCTTTGTCATTCACGACACGGAAAACAACACCATACAACGCTGCGGAATAATGATCGTAAAGCGCACGCAAAGCCTGCTCGTTCCGCGCTTTCAGTAACGCGATGAGCTCAGGCTCGGGAGGAAGGATCATCTTTGGAGACACGAACGGCGCTTAGTGAAGCGAAGGTAGAATAATGTGCCGATTTGCAGATATGCTGATGTGCCGATTAAAAAAGGG
>CAMLEF010000167.1 GCA_946478675.1 uncultured Flavobacteriales bacterium
AGCGCCCGCCTGAATGACGCAGTCGGGCAGGAAAAGCCGGACCACTTTCCCTGGCTAATGCAACTGCTCCCGCTCCGAAATCTTAACAAAGTCAGGCTGCATTTCCCCTCGCCCTTCCGTAACTTTACATCATGCCGATCCTCAAAAAACTCGTCGCCAAAGCCGCGAAAAAACTCGAAGGGAAATTTCAGAAGCACCGCACTTCGCTGAAGGCCGGTGACAAAGCGCCTGCTATTTCCGGAATTAAGCAGGACGGTACGCCGTTCGACCCGGCATCGGTGAAAGGGAAAAAGGTCGTGCTCTATTTTTACCCGGAAGACAATACGGCGGGTTGTACCGCACAGGCCTGCAGTCTGCGCGACAATTACGCGTACATGATGAAAGCGGGTTATGCAGTGGTCGGTGTGAGCGCGGATTCGGTGACGAAGCACCAGAAGTTCATCAAGAAATATGACCTGCCTTTTCCGCTGATCGCCGATACGGAACACGAGCTTATCAAAGCGTACGACGTGTGGGGCAAGAAACAATTCATGGGTCGGATTTACGACGGCATCATCCGCACCACGTTTATTATCGATGAGAAGGGCGTGATCGAAGAAGTGATTTCCGAGATCGATACGGCTGACCATGCGCTGCAGATCCTGAAGGGTTGATTATCGGGGCGGCGGAGATGGCTCCCGGCTTTATAAGGGCGGGGAAATAAAGCCGTTCTTAATAACGGGCCAAAAATTTTATAGGCTGACTTAATATTTATTTTTCTATTGATTTTTAGGTAATTAAGCCCAATTCAGTTACTAAAAATATAGCCATTGTTAATAATTTTTGCCTGAAAATTTTGCAGGTATTAAGTAAACCTCTATTTTTGTCCTGTCAATGTCACTCCAATAATTAAACACGCGCAAATTTTTAATCCTATGAGTAAAGAAGCCAAAGAAGTAGCTAAAGAGAAACTGAAAGCCTTACAGTTGACGATCGACAAACTGGAAAAGACCTACGGTAAAGGGACTATCATGAAGCTGGGCGATGAAGCCATCGAACAGATTGAAGTGATCCCGACCGGTTCCCTCACCCTGGATATTGCACTCGGTGTAGGCGGCTTTCCGAAAGGACGTGTCATTGAAATTTACGGACCTGAATCTTCCGGTAAAACGACCCTCGCGATCCACGCGATCGCAGAAGTACAAAAGCAGGGTGGAATTGCCGCCATCATCGACGCCGAGCACGCGTTCGACCGTTTCTACGCACAACGCCTGGGCGTCGATATCGACAGCCTGCTGATCTCCCAGCCGGACAACGGCGAACAGGCCCTCGAGATCGCCGACAACCTGATCCGTTCCGGCGCCGTTGACATGGTCGTGATCGACTCTGTTGCGGCCCTCACGCCGAAAGCCGAGATCGAAGGTGAAATGGGCGATTCGAAAGTGGGTCTGCAGGCCCGCCTCATGAGCCAGGCGCTCCGCAAGCTCACCGGCACGATCAGCAAAACCGGCTGCTGCTGCATCTTCATCAACCAGCTCCGCGAAAAGATCGGCGTCATGTTCGGCAACCCCGAAACCACGACCGGCGGTAACGCGCTCAAGTTCTACGCTTCTGTCCGCCTCGACATCCGCCGCGCCGGCCAGATCAAAGAAGGTGAAGTTGCAACCGGCAACCGTACCCGTGTGAAAGTCGTCAAGAACAAAGTCGCTCCGCCGTTCCGCACCGCAGAATTCGACATCCTCTTCGGCGAAGGCATCTCGCGCGTCGGTGAGATCATCGACCTCGGCGTAGAGAACAACGTCATCAAGAAGAGCGGTTCGTGGTTCAGCTACGAAGACACCAAGCTCGGCCAGGGCCGTGATGCGGTGAAACAACTCTTCAACGACAACCCGGAGCTGATGGAACGCATCGAAGCCCAGATCCGCGAAGCCGTAAAAGCGAAAAACGCGGACGCGATCGAAGCGTAAGTTGCCGGTTGAATTGCCGGTCTTTGAAAGCACAATACCTGGATTTTCACTCGCGCAAGGTGTAGCCCATCGCAGTCGCACCGAACGCAGCCGGAATTCAGGAAGATCATAAAGAAGTGGCCTTGTCCGGCGAAACTGTGGAGAGAAGCCCTCTTCCGGTTCGTCCGGCAGGCAACGATCACCACCATGCCCCGGGAACCCGGTGAGCCCTGCAATAGCAGCCAGCTTTCTTTGCCATGGAACCGCTGCTGTTTTTGAAAGATTTACCGGGCGCCCGTACCATGGAACAGAACCATGCAGGAATTACTATGCGATGAAGATCAAGATTGAGTTTTGCAGTTATGTTGGTTGGTTTTACAATTTGCTATAGAGAGAAAGATTGAATTGTATAGAGAAAAAGTCATGGTTCACCGAAGAGCAGCCCCGTAAGGCTGCTCTTTTTTTGGCGCGGTGCGGGTTGCGTCGTTGCGAAGTTGCGGGGTTGCGCGTTTCAAGTTTCCCATCAGCGTCCAAGCACACATTTCACCACCCTACTCGTACCGTCGCACCCCGCAACGACGCAACAGTCCCGCAGTCTGCTACAGCATCAATCATTGCCGCTATTAGCAAATTGCCGCATTAGCACATTCCCATCAGCGTTCAAGCACATTTCACCACCCGACTCGTACCCGTCGCAACTCCGCACCAACGCAACAATTTCCCCGCAGCCTGCCGCAGCAATAATCATTACCACGCATTAGCAAATTGCCGCATTAGCACATTCCCATCAGCGTTCAAGCACATTTCACCACCCTACTCGCACCCGTCGCAACTCCGCACCAACGCAACAATTTCCCCGCAGCCTGCCGCAGTATCATTCACTACTCCACATTAGCAAATTGCCGCATTAGCACATTCGCAAATTCCATCGGCACATCGGCATATTGGCATATCAGCAATTTCCCCGCAGCCTGCCGCAGTATCATTCACTACTCCGCATTAGCAAATTGCCGCATTAGCACATTCGCAAATTCGGCAAATCGGGCATATTGAGTCATCCGCATATCCTTCGACAGATTCCTGCAAGCGGTCGAAAACCGGAAACTTCACCTGAAGGTCTACGGTAAATTCACGGGAGAAAGGAGGACTCTTTTCACCCCTCTCTGTAACGAAAGGCAAGCTATGTTTCTTCTCGATATCCGGCAGGCGTACCGAAAATTCGTAAGGCTCGTGCATATCCTCTGCATGATCGCATGGCATTTCCTGAGCGATTGGTTCACCGGCACCCGTTTCTACCGTTTCTTCAAACGCCCCAAAAGCTCCGAAGAAGCGTTCATGCGCTCCACGCCTTCCCGTCTGCGCGAGCTCGTCGAAGATCTCGGCCCGACGTTCATCAAATTCGGACAGATCCTCGCCGACCGCCCCGACCTTGTCTCTGAAAAATTCCGTCGCGAATTGAAGAAGCTGCAGAATGCCGCGCGGCCGATTTCTGATGAGGATGCGATCCGCCTCATCGAAGAAGAGCTGGAAGGCTCGCTCGATTTATTCTTCAGCAGCTTCAACCATAAATGCCTGGCTTCCGCTTCCATCGGGCAGGTGTACAGCGGCGTGCTGCACAACGGCGACAAAGTAGTCGTCAAGATCCAGCGGCCGGGGATCCTCAGCAAGATCAAGATCGATCTCGAGCTGATGAAAGTTCTTGCGATCAAGCTCGTGCGGCGATACCCGGAGCTGGCTTCGCTCAACCTGGTTTCGTTCGTGGATGAATTCAGCGACACGCTCATCCGCGAGCTGAATTATCACAACGAAGCGAACAACATCATGCGCTTCACCGTGCTGATGAAAGACGAGCCGTCGTTTTACGCACCGAAAGTGTACAACGAATTCACGACGAAGCGGCTGCTTATCATGGAGTATATCGAAGGCATTATGCCGGATGAGATCGAACGGCTGCTCACCGAAGGCTACGACCTGAACAAGATCGCGGAGAACGGCGCCAACATCCTGCTGCAGATGATCCTCGAGCACGGCGTTTTCCATGCGGATCCGCACGCGGGAAATATTTTCGTGCTGCCCGGCAACCGCATCTGCTTCATCGATTACGGAATGGTGGCGGTGTTGCGTCCTGCGCACATTCGTTTCCTGGCCGACTTCACGCTCGGTTTCGCCACGAACAGCCCGCGCAAGATCGCTGACGCGCTCATTCATCTCAGCGGGAAAAAATTCTTCCCGTACGAAGAAGACCTGCGCTTCGAAGTCGAGGAAGTGATGAACCGCTACAGCTACACGCCTTCGCATAAAGTCGATATTTCTTCCGTGATGCTCGACTGCATATCGCTCGTGGTGAAATACGAATTGCATATTCCTTCGAGCATCTACATGCTACTGAAGTCGCTCGCCGCCATCCAGAAATTCGCGATGAAGCTCGAGCCGGAATTCGCCATCGCCGAAGTGCTCACACCGTACGCAAAAAGCGTGATCCTGAAAAAATTCAACCCGAAGATCATGATCGGCGAGATCGCGGACGCGGTGCACGATTACCTCGCGCTCGGCCGCCAGCTTCCGAAAGACATCAACGAATTCCTCTACAAGATCAAGCAGGGAAAGCTCGTGCACGAAGTGAGTTTGAAAGAAGACAAACACCTGCGAAGAACGCTGCGCATCGCGAGCATCAACCTCGGCCTGTCGTTCTCCACTGCGCTCATGCTGATCTGCTCCACGGTCATCTACGCCTCCGGTCATGATCCGGGCATTGCAAGAGCGGGCTTCATTACCTCGCTTTGCCTGGGCGGATTATTGCTGATCCGTTCCTCAAGAAGAAGCATGCCGCGGTAGTAGCGATGCAGGAAATTTCAGCATACAAGGGAGAAGTTTTTAACCACGGAGTTACACAGAGGTTTTCACAGAGGAACACTGAGACCCCTGTGAAAAAACGCTGTGTTCCCTCTGTGGTTAGCGCAACAGCTTCATTTTATCCGAGCGCTATACCTCATCCGCCTAAGTATGATGTATTGCAAGAAAACATCGATTGAAATTGCCGAACTTTTCTTCCCAGCCCTGATTGCAGCGGAAAGCCCGAAGCGCGTCAGCAAGCGCGAAGCCGGACTTGCAGCGGAAAGCAGGACCACATTCACTGGGAAAACGGAACTCCTCTGCTCCCAAAAATTTCAATGTTCAATTTTTCAATCTTTCAATTTTCAATGCGCCCCGGCATTTCACGCGCATCGGCATATCAGCAAATCGGCATATCAGCACATTTATTTATATTTGCGTTACATCCCGTCCCGGCAAAAGGCCGCGATGGGCTTTTTTTTATGATGAAGCATTCGAACCTCCTCCTGCCCCTGCTGCTGTTGCCGCTGTTTCTTTTTTCCTCCTGCGGAAACTCCGGCGACAAACCTGCCGCCGACACCACGCACAAAGCGGATTCGCTCTACAACATCAACGCGATGATCCGCAAAGATCCCGGCAACCTCGACCTGTACGTCCGCCGCGCGCGCATCAGCATGGCGCAAAAAGATTACGCCTCGGCGATGAACGACATGAACCGCGTGCTCGCCGTCGACAGCTCCAAAGCGGAATACCTGCTGGCTGCTGCCGACGTCAACTTCTTCACGATGCATACCGCGCGCACCAAGCAGCTGCTCGAACGCGCCGTGGAAGTGAACCCGGAGAACGTCGATTGCCTGTTGCAGCTCGCGCAGCTGTATCACTACTTCGGCAAATCCGATGATGAAAAGGAGATGCTCGACCGTGCGCTGAAAGTCGATCCGCGTAATGCGAAAGCGTTTTTCATGAAAGGCATGATGTACAAAGACATGGGCGATACGGCCCGCGCCATCAGCAGCATGCAGAGCGCCGTAGAGAAAGAGCCGGATTATTACAACGCGTACATCCAGCTGGGCGTGCTCTGCGCCGCGCAGCACAACCCGCTCGCCGAAAGCTATTACCTGAACGCGATCAACATCAATCCCGGCAGCGAAGAAGCGATCTACAATCTCGGCATGTTTTACCAGGGCGAGCACAACTGGAACCGCGCCATCGAAACGTACACAACGCTGCTCAAGCTGAACCCGAAAAATTTCGACGCGCATTTCAATCTCGGCTACATCCACTCGCAGGAACTGGGCGCAGTCGACGAGGGCATGAAATATTTCGAGCTGTGTATCGACGACAATCCGAAAGAGCCGCGCGGTTATTACGGCGTAGGCTGGTGCTTTGAAAAGAAGGGCGACATCGCGAACGCGAAAGTGTATTACAAAAAAGCGCTGGAAGCCGATCCGAATTACACGAATGCGAGCCTGAAGCTGGAGAAGCTGGAGCGGTAATTACAGGCGAAAAGCAGCCGCCAGCAAGCCAACCGCTACTACAAGAAAATATCCCGTCAGCGAAGCCGCGCCTGCATATTCTTTCGACACACGCTGACCGAACAGCAGCATCAGCAACACGATCCCGGAAATCACCAGGCCGAATGTTGCGAGTGTTCCTGCATGCGGATTTGTTACGAAGAAAAGGCCGATCCCCAGCAGGCACGACGCGCCCGCAAGGAATTCGCCCAGTGTGAGCACCGGCAGGAAAATCCCGATCGTTCCTTTCAGAATGGATTTGCTGAACTGCCCGTTCATCCACTCGAGGTTGCTCTTGTAGTTGAATATCTTATCCAGCGACGACTGCAGAAACGTGATTCCTGTAAAGCCCGCCGACAGCAACATCATAAGCGCAAACAAAAAATGCGGCTGCTGCAGCTTCAATGCCAGCGAATGAAAAATATCAGATTGCGTCGGTTCCATGCGTAGATTTTCCCGAAAGATAAAACTTAAGTGCTCTTAAGCCTTAAGTGCTCTTCAGTGTCTTAAGTGGTTAACCCGCTACGCAAATCAGGGCACCCAAAGCATCCATTATTCTACCGCACTTTCCCGCTCCACAAAATACATATCAATCATCCCCTTATTCTTCGCTTCGATCTTCCCGCGGTATTCACAACGAAAATCATCCTTCACGATCGCGAACGTTCCTGAAGAAACATTCACCTTCCCCATCTCCCCGTTCGCTTCCATGCGCGCCGCCAAATTCACCGTATCGCCCCAGATATCGTAAGCGAATTTCTTCACGCCGACAATCCCCGCCACCACTGGTCCCGAGTTAATGCCGATGCGAATGTGAAATGCATTCTTCCCCTGCGCCTCGCGCTCCTTCGCATACCGCACCATAAAGTCGCGGATCTCCAGCGCCGCATTCACCATCGTCACACCATGATCGGGATTTGCTGCCGGCAGGCCGCTCACGCACATGTACGCATCACCGATCGTTTTGATCTTTTCGATGTTGTACTTGCCGATGATGCGATCGAATTCGCTGAAGCAATAATCAATCTCCGCCACCAGCTGCTCCGGCGTGAGCTGCTCGCTGATGCGCGTGAAATCCTTGAAGTCGCTGAACATCACCGTGACGTTGTCGTAGCTTCTCGCCCGCGCCGCGCCGTCCGCTTTTAATTCCGCAGCGACTTCCGCAGGAAGAATATTCAGCAGCAGCTTGTCGGACCGGTCGCGCTCGTTGGAGATGATCCGGTTCTTCTGCTCGAGCTCGCGGTTCGATTTGTTCTTGATGCGATAGCGGCTGTAGAGCAGCGCCGCCAGCAACAACAGCAGCACCGTGCCGCCGATGAAAACGTTGCGCAGCAGCTTCTCGCGCTTCACGCGTTCTTCGTTCAGCGCATTCTGCTTTTCCTGGTCGGCTTTCAGGATCGCGGCTTTCTGCTCGTATTCGTACTGGTATTTCGAGCGCATCGCCGCTTTGTGGCTTTCATCGTTCTGCACGCTGTCGCGCATTTGCGTGAAGAGATCGTACATCTCCAGCGCTTCCGTCATTTTACCTTGCCGGCGATACACTTTCTGCAGCAGGTCGGCGGCGTTGCGGATGTCGATCGGGTAACCCAACGCTTTCGCCAATTCGAGCGAACGTGATCCGTAAACGAAGGCGCTGTCGGTTTTCCCGGAAGCCAGGAACAGGATGCCCATCTTGCAAAGCACCGTGCATTCGCCCCAGGTGTTTTCCTGCGCGCGGAAAATGGCGAGACTGCGGCGGTAGCATTCCAGCGCTTTCGGCAGACTGTCGAGCTTCTCGTAAATGGCGCCGATGTTGCGCAGCGAATACGCCATGCCCTGCTGATCGTCGATGCCTTCGCGGATGAGCAGCGCTTCGCGGAATTTCGCCAGCGCTTCGTTGTCTTTTCCCTGCTGCTGGTAGATCGTGCCGATGAAATTCGTGGAGTACGCCACCTGGTATTTATCATCGAGCTCGATCTCCGCTTTCAGGCTTTTGTTCACGTACGAAAGCGCGTCATCGTATTCGCCGAGATCTTTGTGCACCGAAGCGATGTTGTACAGCGACGTCGCAACACCTTCTTTATTCTTCAGCGAATCTTCGATGGCGAGCGAACGTTCGTAATACACGAGCGCGAGCTGCAGCTGTCCCTGGTGCTGGTACAACAGGCCGATGTTGTTGAGCGGCGCCGTCATGCTTTGCGGGCTGTGCGTTTCCTGCGCGAGGGCGATGCTTTGCTGGTAATAGCTCAGCGCTTCGGCGGTTTTTCCCTGGTCTTTGTAAATGGCGGCGATGTTGTTCAGCACTTGCCCCTGCTCTTTTTTATTTTTCGTCTGGATATCGACGGCCAATGCGCGGTTGTAATACAGCAACGCCGAATCGATGACGCCACGCTGCTCGAACAAAAACGCCAGCCAGCCCGAAGAAGCGGAAATACCGGCGGGGTAATTGATTTCTGCCGAAAGCATCGAAGCCTGCCGGCACACGGATTCCGCTTTCGCCGGATCAGAGAGGTAATATTCGCCGGCCAGTGCGATCAGCGTCTGAACGCCGGTAGTATCCTGTTGATGCTGGCGGAACACGCGCTGCAGCGAATCGATTTTGCCGTTTTGCGCAGGCAGAAAACGAAACGTTAACAGGAACAGGAAAAGCAGCGGGTATTTCATAAAGCGCACGAACGGTTAGACGAGGCCGTTGCGTTTTTCTTGCGTGAAGAGCGGATTTTTCGGGCGAAACACAGATCAACCGGAATGTGCGCAGCCTTCGCAATACAAATGACAGATTTTCCAGGCCCAGAACAGGAAGGAATACGCCGTGAGCATCGCGGGCCATACGAGCACATTCTCTTTCTTCTGCTTCGCATGAAAAAGCGCCAGGCCGAGAATAGCAAAAGCGGCGATGCAGAAGCCTGCGGTCGCCAGGTCTTTGTTGCTCGTATGTGAATTCTCGCCGTGCTGGAGTACCGGCAAAATCACCCATCCGCAAATCACGTTGGCCAACAGCGCCATCATCCACGCCAACGGGACGCGGAGCTTTTTCTCAATCGGTTCGAACATAAAACGGGGTACTGGACATCTCAAATCTCAGCATCCGCTTTCAATCTGCCAAATGCGCCGGCACTTTTTCTTCATTGGCATCAGAAAGCCGCGAAGCCTTCGGCCTGCATCCGCATCGCACGCAGCACGACAGGATCGGCGAGTTTGCCTTCCGCGTCCAGCAGTTCGCGCAGCCGCGAGATCGGCAAATGGCCGGGATACACCGCCATGTTGAGGTAATGAAAAGCGCCGGTGAGCTGGTCCATGCCGCGCAGGTTGCCGCCCCGCCCGGTCGCCACCCCGAC
>CAMLEF010000168.1 GCA_946478675.1 uncultured Flavobacteriales bacterium
TTTTTTAGACCGCGCCGTTCCTGCGTTAGCGAAGCGTGCAGCCCGGTGAATTGAATAACTTTGAGCGCTGAATAACGACACATCCGACCTTCTATGATCCAACGTATCCAAACGGTTTTTCTTGCGCTCATCGTGCTGCTTTTTGTGCTGTTCTTTTTCATTCCCGTACTGGAATTCTCCTTCGTCAACGATGATGCGGAATCCCGCATGATCCCGCTGACGCAGATGCCGTTGCTGCTCGCCGGTGAAGTGCTCATCGCGCTGATTGCATTCGTCACGATCTTCCTCTACAAAACGCGCAAGCGCCAGGCGAAGATCGCTCAGTTCGGAATGCTGCTTTCGCTGCTGCTGTTTGCCGGCGTCGCCGCAATGCCGAAAATGATTTCCGCCGACCACGACACCACCCACGTAATTTTACAAGGAATCGGAACGTGGTTCCTGCTTGCAAATCCCGTGCTCTTTTTTCTTGCCGCACGTTCCATCAAAAAAGACGAAGAGCTCGTTCGCTCTGCCGATCGCCTGCGTTGAAAAGGTTGGTTAGGTTGGTTGAGTTGGTTGGTGCCGGCAGTTGCAGGTGAAGTTGGCAGGCTGCGTGAAGGTTTTTTGAACCACATAGATAGTGCACAATAGTTTTTCCCTATGTGTTCCTATGTATCTATGTGGTTTTTTTAGCGACTGTTCGAGTCCACTACTTCTCCTTAACCAACCTAACCAACTTTCCAACCTAACCAACTCACCGCTTCCCCAATTCGACGACTTCCAGATCACGAATATCGCTTCCATCGATCGTGAAGCGAAGCATCGTGCGCACTTTGTGAAACCCGGAAATACCCGCAGCGCCGGGATTGAGATGAAGCACCTTGTACTTCGGCTCGAACTTCACGAGAAGAATATGCGAATGACCGCAGATGAAAACTTTCGGCGGATTTTCCAGCATCACTTTTTTTACTTCATCGAGGTAACGCTCCGGCCTTCCTGCGATGTGCGTCATCATGACGTCGACGTTTTCACACAAGAAGCGGTTCACTTTGGGAAATATTTTCCGCACATCCTGCCCGTCGATGTTGCCGTAGACGGCGCGCACCGGCGCAATTTTCTCCAGCTCATTCGTTACTGTCATCGTTCCGACGTCGCCGGCATGCCAGATCTCGCCGCAACCTTCGCAGTATTTTTTGATGCGGTCGTCGAGATAGTTGTGCGTGTCGGAAAGCAGCGCGATGCGTTTCATGGAACAAAGCTAACGCATCACTGAAGAAATTATTCAGCGGATCAGCGTAAACGAAGTTGTCCGCGTCTGCTGCTCTTCTTCTTTTCGAAAACGGAAAATGATCTTGCAGTAATAATCGCCGAATGAATAAACGATCTTTTCTTTTTCGCCGTTCCAGCCCTGCAGGTAATCTTTCGTCGTGAATAACACATTTCCCCAGCGATCGAAGATCTGCATTTCATATTCCGCAGGCGCGCAGCTGAAGACCGGCTTGTAATCACAATCGATCAACTCGCATTGCGGCACAAATTGATTCGGCAGAAATACGGCAGGACTGTCGCAGGGAAGCGTGTCGGAGGTCGCGTGCGTTTTTTCGCAACAGCAGAGTAAAATCAAAAACAGCAGGAAAGATTTCATGAGAGAAAAAAAGAACGGTCACCGTAATGATGACCGTTCCTTGTTTTTTTATTTGATCAGGCTGACTTTGCCGACGAGGTTGTGCGATCCGCCGTTGATGTCTTTCGCCCGGATCTTCCAGACGTACGTATCGATCTGGCAGATCGGTTCGCTGCCCTGCACGCGTCCGTCCCATCCTTTGTTGAGATCGTCGGTGTAGAAGATCAGGTTGCCCCAGCGATCGAAGATCCACAGTTCGTATTGCTCCGGATCGATGCCGATGCAAACCGGGTAGAAGTAATCGTTCCTGTTGTCGTCGTTCGGCGTGAAAGCATTCGGAACGTAGATCGAAACGTCCGGAGAAATGCAAACCGTTTGCATCGCGGTGTCGGTGCAGCCGTCGGGGCTCGTGACTTCGAGGATCACCTGGTAGCAATCCGGCGTGAGGTATTCGAACTGCGGATTCTGCTGCGTCGATGTCGATCCCGGGATATCGCCGAAGCTCCAGAGCCAGCCCGAAGCGTTCGTGGAAGAATCGGTGAACGTGAGAATCGGGTTGAGGATCGTCGTCGGTTGCGGAGAAACGCCGAACGCGGCTACCGGCATCGCATAAGCGTGGATATAATTCGGCATCGTCACGAAGCTGGTGCAGCCGTTGTTCGACGTTACCGTGAGGCTCACCGTGTAAGCGCCCGGCGTGGTGTAGCAGTTCGCCGGGTTCTGCTGCGTCGATGTATTGCCGTCGCCGAAATCCCATGACCAGCTCGTGATCGTTCCGGAAGAAAGCGTCGAGAGATCGGTGAAGTTTACGCACAGCGGCGCGCAACCTGCCAGCGAATCACCGCTCAGCGCCACTACCGGGTTCGGATTCACGGTTACCGTCACCGTAGAGCTGTCGACGCAGTTGTTCGCATCGGTGATGTAAAGCGTGTACGTTCCGGACGTCGTCGGTGTGATCGTTTGCGTAAGTCCCGGCAGCGGTCCCGGCATCCACGCATATTGGTAACCCGGCGTACCGCCACCGCTCGTGCCCGACATCTGCACGCTTTGTCCTGCGCAGATCGCACTTGTCGATGCCGTCGCTGCAAGCGTCAGCTTCGTCGGTTGCGTAAGCGTAACGTTCACGGTTGATGTACAACCGTCGGCATCCGTTACAACCACCTGGTAGTTGCCGGCCGGAATACCGTTCGCCGTGCTGGATACGCTGACGTTCGGGATCCAGGTGTACGTGTAGTTCGGGTTACCGCCGTTCGCATTGATCGTGATGGAGCCGGTCGATTGGCCGAAGCAGCCGATGTTGGTGACTGGTCCCTGCGCAGCGGTAACGCCGGCGAGGTTGTTGACCGTTACCATTGCCGTATCCGCGCAACCGTTCGCATCCGTCGTAATCACGAAATACGGACCTGCTGCAATGTTGTTGTAGTTCTGCGAAGCGGGACCGCCGATCCATTGGTAAGTGTAAGCGCCCGTTCCGCCGGTTGCAGATCCGGAAGCGGAACCGTCCGCCTGGTTGCAGTGCGCATCGACGGAAGTTGCGCTCGCCATCACGGCAGAAGGTTCGGTGATCGTGAAGCTCATCGTAATGGAACAGCCGTTCGCATCGTCGATGACGCAGGTGTAAGCTTGCGCCGTCAAACCTGTTGCGGTTGCTGTGCCTTGTCCGCCGCCCGGTGCAGGCGACCAGGTGTAGGTATAGTTCGGTGTGCCTCCCGTAGCGGTTACCGTAGCAGATGCGTTGTTGCCGCCGAAGCAAAGTTCATCGACCTGTGAAGTTGTTGCTGCAAGCACCGGCGGTTCAGTTACCGTAGCAGATGCGGTATCCGTGCAACCGTTCGCGTCTGTTACCGTCGCGGTGTACGTTCCTGCAGTGAGGTTCGGTTCGGTTGCATTCGTTCCGCCGCTGGGCGACCAGGAAATCGTGCTCACGCCTGTACCGCCGCTGTACGTCACCGTTGCCGATCCTGTTGATCCGCCGAAGCAAAGCACGGGTGTGGAAGTAGCGCTCGCAAGCAGTTGCGGCGGTTCGGTAAGCGTAGTTGCGGTTGTATCGGTGCAGCCGTTCGCATCGGTCACGGTGCAGGTATAACCGCCGGCCGCCAATGAAGAGGCCGCATTGCCGGTTCCGCCCGAAGGCGCCCAGCTGTACGTATACGGGCCGTTGCCGCCGGAAACACCGGTGATGATATCGCCATCACTTCCGCCGAAGCAGGAAATGTTGGTGGCTGACGTAACGGTGAGTGTCGGAGAGCCAAGGTTGTTGATCGTCGTTGTCGCGCTGGCCGTACAACCGTTTTGGTCGGTGATGGTAACAGCGTAATTGCCGGCCATCACGTTGCTGATTGTTGCTGTCGTGTAGTTGCCCGGCGTCCATGCATACGTGTACGTTCCCGTACCGCCGCTTCCGGTTGCCGTAGCCGAACCGTTCGCAGCACCGCAGGTCGACGGAACAGCAGAAGCCGAAGCCGTCAGCAGTGCAGGTTCGGTAATGGTAAAGGTGTTGCTGATCGTGCAACCGTTCGCATCGGTGATCGTGCATACGTAAGCCTGTGCGGAAAGACCGGTTGCGTTGTCCGTTCCTTGTCCGCCACCCGGTGCGGGCGACCAGTTGTAGGTATACGAAGTGGTGCCGCCGGTTACGGTAACGGAAGCGCTGCCGGTGCTGCCGCCGTTGCAAAGCTCATCGACCTGCGTGCCGGTGACTGCGAGCGCTGTCGGTTGCGTGACGTTTGCAGTAGCAGTGACGGTACAACCGTTCGCATCTGTGACTGTACAGGTGTAGAGTTGCGAAGAAAGGTTTGGTGCTGTTGCATTCGTTCCGCCGCTTGGCGACCAGCTGTAGCTGTAGTTCGGGGTGCCGCCGGTTGCTGTTACCGTTGCAGAGCCGGTGCTGCCGCCGAAGCAAAGTACGGGCGATGCCGTTGCGGATGCCGTGAGCTGCGGCGGTTGCGTGATCGTCGTGTTCGCCGTTGCGGTGCATCCGTTAGCGTCGGTTACGGTAACAACGTACGAACCTGCTGTGAGACCGGTCGGGTTGGCGCCGGTGCCGGAAGGTGTCCAGCTGTAGGTGTAAGGACTGCTGCCTCCGGTCGTTGTTGTGTTGATGGAACCGTTGTTGCCGTTGTAGCAGGAAACGTTCGTGGTAGAAGTGATCGTAACGGTGGGCGAACCCGCGTTGGTGATCGTTACCGTGATGGTGATTGAGCAATTGTTGGCATCCGTAATTGTTACTACGTAAGGGCCGGCGCTGAGGCCGGTTGCCGTTGCACCGTTACCACCGGAAGGCGACCAGGAATACGAATAAGCGCCGGTGCCGCCGGTGACCGTAACCGTTGCCGAGCCGTTCGGGTTTCCGCACGTTGCAGACGTGGTTGCAGAAGTAGCGCTGAGCGCGGGCGGTTGCGTGATGTTGAATACCGCGCTTGTCGTGCAGGTGGAAGGACCTGAAGTAATCACACAGGTGTAAGTTCCTGCGCAGAGACCGGTAGCAGTTGCACCTATGCCGCCGCTTGGCGACCACGCATAGGTGTAAGTTCCTGTTCCACCCGAAGCGACAACGGTAGCCGATCCGTTGCAGGCTGCGTTACAGGTGACATTCACCTGCGATTGCGTGAATGTAATGGCCGGCGGTTGCGTAATGGTAAACACTGCGCTGGTCGTACACGTGGAAGGACCCGAGGTGATCACGCAGGTGTAAGTGCCTGCGCAAAGTCCGGATGCCGTTGCGCCGGTTCCGCCGCTCGGTGACCATGCGTAAGTAAACGTTCCTGTACCACCCGAAGCGACAACTGTAGCAGAGCCGTTGCAAGCGCCGTTACAATTTACGTTCACCTGTGATTGTGTAAAGGTGATCGCAGGCGGTTGCGTGATGGTGAAGACTGCGCTGGTCGTGCACGTCGACGGGCCGGAAGTGATCACGCAGGTGTAAGTGCCCGCGCAAAGGCCGGATGCTGTCGCGCCTGTTCCGCCGCTCGGTGACCATGCGTAACTGTAAGTTCCTGTTCCGCCTGAAGCGACAACAGTAGCAGATCCGTTGCAGGCGCTGTTACAGGTAACGTTCACTTGCGATTGCGTGAACGTGATGGCCGGCGGTTGTGTGATGGTGAAAATCGCGCTGGTCGTGCAGGTCGACGGACCGGAAGTGATCACGCAGGTGTAAGTGCCCGCGCAAAGGCCCGATGCTGTCGCGCCTGTTCCACCGCTTGGTGACCATGCGTAGGAATAAGTTCCGTTACCGCCCGAAGCGACGACTGTTGCCGATCCGTTGCAAGCGCCGTTACAAGTGACATTCACCTGCGATTGTGTGAAGGTGACAGGTGGTGGTTGCGTGATGGTGACCACAAGGCTTCCCGTACAACCTCCCGCATCGGTGCAGTTGACGGTGTACGTGCCCGCGCACAAGCCCGTGCCGGTATTCGTAGCGCCGGCAGTAGAGTTGGTAGCAGCGGGCGACCAGGTGTAGGTATAAGGCGCAGTTCCCCCGACGGCGGTTATCGAAGCGGAACCGTTGCAGGCGCCGTTACACGTCACGTTGGTTTGTCCCGAGTTGTTGAGTGTGATGCTGCCTCCTGATGTCGCCACGTTGACTGTCGCAGTAACCGTTGCGCAGGATGACGTAACCGTTACCGTGTACACGCCCGCGCACAAGCCGCTCACGTTGGCCGTTCCTTGTCCGGCTCCCGGTGCAGGCGACCAGTTGTAGGTATATGCGCCCGCAGGAGAAACAGTGACGGAAGCAGAGCCGTTGCAGGCCGAGCAGGTCGCTGGTGTGGAGGATGGAGTTACCGTGATCGCAGTAGTTGATGGACAGACGGCGCAGGTGGTCGTGCGGAAATAAAGCCCGGTGACGCACAGGTTGAAGCAGTCGCCGCCGGTGTTCACGTTGAAGGTCGAAGTCGCTTGTCCTGCTGCAACGGTCGTATTCACCTGCACGTAATCCCACCAGTTCCAGGAGAGCGCTCCGGCTGTTCCGTTGAGTGTCCAGGAAGTCGGGTTGAACTGAATATCGCCGACGCAAAGAAAAGCTCTTGCGTTGGTGGTAGCGCCGCAGACGGCCGGGGAGATCGGCATGACGTAGTTGGCGATACCGCCGTTCACGACGTAAGCGCCGTCGGCAAGAATGACGCGGCCTTGCCAGTTGGCCGAAGGCTGGCTCCAGATGACGACGAGTGTAGCGCCGTCCATGTCGTTGCCGGCTGTCGGCGGGTTGGTGAGAATGCCGCTGATGTTGTACGTGCCGTTGCCATTGACCGAAGCTGTCACGTCGGCGCGATAGGTGTACGTTCCGCTGTAGCCCCAGCATTTGTCAGGACCTTGTCCGACGATCGTCATCGGGTAGTTCGCAGAGCCGAGCGGTCCGTTGACGGTTGCCGTTTGCGCAGCGCCGTTGCCGGAACCTTCTGCCCAGAGATACGCTTTCTCGATCACGGCGCAGGCAGGAATACCGGAAATGACGAACGGAGCAGGCTGGTTGACGCCCGCAGGAGAAAATCGTTTGCCGAGACGTTGTGAAGCGGAAGCGTAATCGAGACCGCATTTCGCCTGGTCGTAAATTACACCGAGCGTGCCGTTACCGTTTTGCGGAGACATCGGCGGACTTTGACGTGCGTTCGGGTCGCTTACATTCTGCGGATGATAACCGCAGGCGCCGGGAACGCCGGGACAACCGGTGGAACGCGTCTGAACAGCGGGGGATGTTTGTGCCTGTGCGTGTGTGAGAATGGGCGCAAAGACGATCACAAACAAGATGAACTTGCGTACAAATTGCTTCATGTGTCCTGGATTAGGGAGAACGTAGTAGGGTGATTGCCAATAGCAATATAATCCATTTTACTGAAATTGATAAGATTAGTTCCAGAAAATCACGCGATTGTGCATAAAAAAAGCCGCCTCCTCAGGAAGCGGCTTTTGATGCTGTTGAAAACCCTTAACGGATGAGTGACACGTGACCGATGAGGTTGTGTTTTTTACCCATCATATCGATCGCCTTGATCTTCCAGATGTACACGTCTTCCTGGCAAAGATCCGAATGCCCTTGCACCTTGCCGTCCCACGAAGCGTTGAGGTCTTCCGAATAATAGATCTGGTTGCCCCAGCGGTCGAATATCCACAGCTGGAAATGTTCCGGATCGATGCCGATGCCTTTGGCGAAGAAGGTTTCGTTGATGCCGTCACCGTTCGGTGTAAACGCATTCGGAACGAAGATCGCTACGTCCGGATCGATGCACACGCGGTGAACGGCGGTGTCCTCACAACCGTTGCTGCTGGTGGCTGTCAGCACAACGTCGAAGCAACCCGGGCCGCTGTACATGTACGAAGGATTCTGCAGCGTCGATGAACCTTGTCCGTCACCGAAACTCCAGCTCCACGTTGCGGCGTTCGTTGAGCCGTCCGTGAAATAAAGCGTTGGGTTCAGCTCGGTCGTCGGCTGCGGATTTGCAGAGAAGTCGGCCACCGGGTTCGGATACACGGTGATGTAATTCGGCATCGTGATCGTATTCGTGCAGCCGTTCGAAGTCGATACGGTAAGGATCACCGTGTAGCTTCCGGGTGTTGTGTAGCAATGCGAAGCATTCTGCTGCGTCGACGTGTTGCCGTCGCCGAAATCCCACGACCAGCTGGTGATGGTTCCTGCTGTGATCGTGGAAAGATCCGAGAAGTTCACGCAAAGCGGGGAGCAGCCGGCCAGTACATCACCGGACAATGCTGCCACAGGAGCCGCATCCACCGTTACCGTTACCGTCGCGCTGTCCACGCAGTTGTTCGCATCGGCCACGTAAAGCGTATACGTTCCGGAAGTGGGCGGCGTGATCGTTTGGTTGAGGCCCGGTAGTGGTCCCGGCGCCCAGGCATACTGGTAAGCGCCCGTTCCGCCGCTGCAGCTGCCCGACATCTGGACGCTTTGTCCTGCACAGACGGCGCCCGGAGTGGCGGTCGCAGCGAGTGACAATGCCTGCGGCTGCGTAACGGTTGCTGTAACACTGGACGTACATCCTACAGCATCCGTCAGCGTAACGGTGCAGGTGCCTGCAGAAAGGTTCGACGCCGTATTTGTCGTGCTCGCCGAACAGCTCCAGGAATAAGTGTACGGCGTATTCACACCGTTATCATTCACGATGATCGATCCGTCATTCGCGCCGAAGCAGGAAATGTTGGTGACCGTTCCCAGCGAAGCAATAACGCCCGGCAGGTTGTTGACGGTAACCGTCGCCGTATCGTCGCAGCCATTCTGGTCGGTGACAACCACGTAATAAATGCCGGCGGGAATGTTGTTGTACGTTGCTCCTGACGGTTGCGGCGGGTTGTACCACACCGGCGTCAGCGTTCCTGTTCCGCCGGAGAACGTCGCAGTAGCAGAACCATCCGGCTGTCCGCAATGCGCGTCGACGGTAGTAGCTGAAACCGTGATCGGCGGCGGTTCGGTGACGGATGCGGTTGCCGTAGCAGAACATCCGTTCAGATCGGTAACGGTGATCGTGTAAGAGCCTGCGCAAATGTTATTGCAGCTGGCAGTGGTGCAGCCCGTGCTCCAGTTGAACGTATAAGGCGGCGTGCCTCCGTTCGGAATAACGACGAGCTGTCCGTCGCAGGCGCCATAGCAGGTGACGTTGAATCCTGCTGCTGCAATCGTGAGTTGCGGCGGTTCGGTGATGGTGAACGTAACGGTGGTCGTGCAGTTGTTCGCATCCGTAACCGTGCAGGTGTATGAGCCCGCGCACATTTGCGTCGCGTTGCCTGTGCCTTGTCCTGCGCCCGGGGCCGGCGACCAGTTGTACGTGTACGGACCGGTGCCGCCGGAAGCCGAAGACGTAGCAGTTCCATCGCAGGCGCGGAAAATGGGCACGTCGGTTAGAGCACC
>CAMLEF010000169.1 GCA_946478675.1 uncultured Flavobacteriales bacterium
TTTCCCAGCAGGTCGAGCAGGGGAGCGAGCGCGGCGTGCGTCTGCGTATCCTCTTCGTAGATGATCGACGGGTTTTCGCCGAACGACACCTGCCGCAAGAGATTTTTTACCTGCGTCGACGGCACAATTTCCTCGCGGAATTGCACGAGCCTTCCGGATGCTTCCGGTCCGCGACGCAGCAAATGGACTTGCCGCGGAAAAACGATGTAGCAGCTTTGCGGCCGCACGGGAAACCCGAGGAAATCGATCAGCTGCATACCGCCGCCGGTTGCGAAGAAAAGGATATCGTAATAATCGTGGCGATGCTCGCGCGTGAAATCGTACGGGTTGTTGTACTCGATCGCGCGCACGTGCACAGGAAGATCCGTCTCCAGCGAATGGACCGGCAGCGGTTCGGTCGGTTTGTTGGACTTCCTGTTCATCCCTGAAAAGTTAAATCATTTCAGGCTGCCTGCAGCGGGATCTCCACTACGATCGTCGTGCCGCGTCCCGGTGTCGAATCGATGCGCGTCGTTCCGTTGAGCCAGTTCGCGCGCGTCTCGATGTTGCGCATGCCGCGACCGCTGCGCACCGCATGGCGATCGAATCCTTTTCCGTCGTCTTCGATCATGATGACGAGCTGATCGTCCTGCTGCAACAGTTGCAGTTGAATTTCGCCGGCCTGCGCGTGCTTGATGATGTTGTTCACCGCTTCCTGCACGATGCGATAAATGTTGAACTGCGCCTGTTGCTCGAGTCCATCAAAATTTCCGAACACCTGCACCTGCATGCTGATCTTTCCCGAATCGGCAAGGTTGGCGGCCATCTCGTGCAGCGCCGCCACAAGTCCCGCATCTTCCAGCGTGCGCGGCATGAGGTTGAACGTGATGTTGCGGATCTCGCCCGAAGCCTGGTTCAGCAGCTGCAATGGATTTTCGGTAAGATGTTTTTGTCCTTCGGGAAACGTCTGAAGATTCAGTTTCACCGTCGACAACAAATGCCCGAGGCTGTCGTGCAGGTCTTCGGCGATACGTTTGCGTTCGAGCTCCTGCGTTTCCATCACGGCGATCGCTTGTTTCTTTTGTTGCTCGTTGATCATTTGCTGGTAACGGTTTTCCCGTTTCAGGCGGAAACGGTTGAAGAGGAGGAGGGAGAGCAGCAATAAAAATCCAAGCGCGCTGACGATGATCCAATTGACGAGCGCGTTGTGTTTCAGCTGTGCATCCTGCTCGGATTTCAGCACGGCTTCGCGTTTTTCGTAATCGTATTTCATCTGCTTCTGAAGACCGGCTTTTCGCGTCGCCTCGTTTGCCATGCTGTCGCGATAAAAAACGTATTGCTTGAAATGTTCGAATGCCCCGGTGGAATTTCCCAGCGCGCTGTCGACGCGCGAAAGTACGAGATGCGCATTGCGGGTGGCGTCCACGTAACCGCCTTCTTCCGCTTTCTGCAATGCGCGCTCTGCGAACGGAAGCGCTTCTTTCGCCTGTTGCTGTGCGAGCAACGCCAGCGCCATGCTGTTCGAAACGTTCGCGATCCCGCGGTTGTCGTGAATGGAATCGTACAACGGCAGGCTGAGATTGAAATAGCCGATCGCTTTCTCCGGATCGCCGGGCATATACGTCGTGCCGAGGTTGATGTACGTATTGGCTAAACCTTCTTTCGCATGCAGCGTTTGGTAAATCGCGAGGCATTGGCTGTAATAACCGCGCGCTTTTTCCGGCTGCTTCAACGCGCGATAGGTAGCGCCAATGTTGTTCAGTGAAAACGCCATCCCGCTTTGATCGTTGATCGATTTGCGAATGTCGAGGCTGCGGAAAAAACAGCTCAGCGCCATCGAGTCCTGTCCCTGGTTCTGGTAGATGACGCCCATGTTGCTCAGGCATTGCGCCTGCCCGGATTTATCGCCGATGCGTTCCCGCACCTTCATGCTTTCCGAATATGCGTCGAGCGATTTTTCAATTTGCCCCTGCTTGAAATAGATCACGCCGATATTGTTCAGGCAAATCGCGACGCGGTCCCAGGCTTCGATCTGCTTCTGGATGTCGAGCACCTGGCTGAAATAATCCAGCGCCGGTTCCATCTTGCCGCGGATCTGGTAAACGACGGCGATGTTGTTGAGCGCATCCGCCTTCGAATGCAGGAAGGATTTTTTTTCAACGTCGGAACATTCCGGCAAACGCTTGTTGACGATCGTCAGCGCCTTATTACAAAGCGGGATCATCGTGTCGGGATTCGAAGCGTAATAGGCTTCCGACAAGGCCACCCATGCCGCTGCGACAGCCGTATCCTGCCGCGACGTTTTTACAATGGTATTCAGCGAATCGATGCGGTGCTGATCCTGTGCGTGAAGTTTCGTGAGCTGCAAGACAAACGTAAATACAGTCACCAGCAAACAAATTCGTTTTGCCATTGATTCCGGGTTAAAGGATAAATAATAAATAAAGGTGAACGCTGCGCCGGCGGAAGGCTGCGTATCGTTGCGAATATAAAAATCGGTTTTGTCAAAATCCGCCAACAATCCGTCAATTCCTGCTTTTTGCTGCGTCCTGCACGATCGTTACCTTTGTAATGCTCCATACGCTCACCTTATACAGTGACCCTGTCCACATGAAAGCCTATCTCGACAACGCCGCTACGACTCCGCTCGACAAAGAAGTGCTGGAAGCCATGCTCCCGGCCATGACCGAACATTTCGGAAACCCGTCTTCCATTCACTCATGGGGACGACAGACGCGCGCAGCGATCGAGCAGGCCCGCAAAACGGTAGCACGACTGCTGAACTGTTCGCCTTCGGAAATTTTCTTTACCTCCGGCGGAACGGAAGCCGACAACATGGCCATCCGCAGCAGCATCGAAGGACTCGGTCTCAAGCACGCGATCACGTCGCCGCTCGAACACCACGCGGTGCTGCACACGCTCGAAGCCATGGCCGATCGCGGACAGATCAAGCTGAGCCTGGTCAAGCTGACCGACAAAGGCCACATCGATCTCGCGCACCTCGAAGAGCTGTTGAAGAACAACGATCGTTCTTTCGTATCGCTCATGCACGCGAACAACGAGATCGGCAACCTGCTCCCGATCAAAAAAGTCGGCGAGCTCTGCAAGAAATACGACGCCATCTTCCATTCCGACACTGTTCAGACCGTCGGCCACTACGCGATCGACCTGAAAGACATTCACCTGCATTTCCTGAATTGCGCGGCGCATAAATTCCACGGCCCGAAAGGCGTCGGTTTCATTTACATCAACAGCGACATCCACGTGGCGCCGCTGATCTTCGGTGGAGCGCAGGAACGCAACATGCGCGGCGGTACAGAGAATGTGTACGGCATCATCGGCCTGGCGAAGGCGATGGAGATCGCTTACCGTGATCTCGCGAAACACCAGGAATACATTCTCGGCCTGAAGAATTACATGATCCAGCAGCTCGAGAAAAATCTTCCCGGCGTCAGCTTCAACGGCGACGCGAAAGGCAGCTCGCTGTACACGGTGCTGAACGTATGCCTGCCGCCCACGGATAACGCAGAAATGCTCGTCTTCAACCTCGACATCAACGGAATCGCCGCATCGGCCGGCAGCGCCTGTTCATCGGGCAGCAATGTGGGTTCTCATGTGCTCCGTGCCATCGGAACCGACATGAGCCGCCCGTCGGTACGTTTTTCTTTCAGCAAGTACACGACGCGCGAAGAGATTGATTATGCGGTTGCTAAGCTCAAAGAATTGTACCCGGTAGCGGTAAAAGGCTGAAGTTTTCAAAAAATACTTTTGAAATATCGCGGAAAGCTTATTTTTGCAGGCGTTTTCGCACCAGCCACCTTAGCTCAGGGGTAGAGCAGCTGATTCGTAATCAGCAGGTCGAGGGTTCAAATCCCTTGGGTGGCTCAGGAAAAAAGAAAGGTTCTTCGAAAGAGGAACCTTTTTTGTTTTTTGGATGATTCGGCAGCTGCGAGAGAAATGCCAGGGCTAAAGCCCGGTTAGTTTGGGGCTTTGTGGTCGACCCTGAAGGGTCGACTTATTGTTGTGGTGTTCTGCATTTATTCCCGCAGCGATTGCTTCACGCTCAGCGAAAGCCTATCAGTAGTGAGATACTGCGATGTTTATTCCATTGCAAGGGAAATTTTCCAATCGGCAATTCCGCAATCGGCAATCACTTCTTCGCCGCCGACCTTGTCGGTTCCGCTTTCACCTTTTCCGGCTCCGGCACTACTGTCGATTGCATCGGGATCGCAACAATAAACGTTGAACCTTTCCCAGGCTTGCTTTTCGCGGAAATAAAACCGTTGTGCACTTCCGCGATTTTCTTGCAGAGCGCTAAGCCGATTCCTGTGCCTTCGTATTCGGTGTTGTGGTGCAAACGCCGGAACATGCCGAAAATGTATTCCGCGTTGTGCTGGTCGAAGCCGATGCCGTTGTCTTCGACGAAAATGCGCACGTAGTTTTCCGCGGGAATGTTTTTCGACCGTGAGGCCTGCGTGATGTCGCTGCGGATGCGGATCATCGGCGGCTCTTCTTTCCTTGAATACTTCAGCGAATTGCTGAGCAGGTTGTTGAAGAGCAACGCCAGCAAACGCGGGTTGACGGGCGCGGAGGGAAGCTCGTCGATGCTTACGACGGCATTTTTCTCCTCGACCAACGGCTTCAAATCTTCCATGGCCGATTCGATGACCTTCTTCAGTTGCGTTTCGACCATCGGCTCCTGGTTCACCGAAATGCGCGAGAACATGAGAATGTCTTTGATCAGCGATTGCATGCGCCCGGCAGCGGCCTGGATCTTGTTCAGCTGCTGCTTCGCCTGCTCGTCGAGGCCTTTCTCATTTTTCGAAAGCACGAGGTCGGTGAACATGCGGATCTTGCGCAGCGGCTCCTGCATGTCGTGCGAAGCCATGAACGCAAAACGGTCGAGGTCCTGGTTGGCGGCTTCGAGGTGCGCTATGTTGCGCAGCAGTTCTTCGTTCAGCTCGCGGATCTTTTGTTCCGAAGCTTCGCGCTCGCGGATCTCGTTCTGCAGGCTGCGGTTGATCGCGGTGAGGCGTTGCTCCTGCAGCAGCAACTGGCGGTTCTTCTCGTACAGCTCCACGAACACCGACACTTTCGCGCGCAGCAGCTCGGGATTGATCGGCTTGTAGATGTAATCGACGGCGCCGGTGCGATAACCTTTGAAGATGTTTTCCTCTCCGTAAAGATTCGCCGTGATGAAAATGATCGGGATATGCCGGAGCTTCTCCCGCTCATAGATCAGCGCCGCCGTTTCAAAACCGTTCAGGTTCGGCATCTTCACGTCCATCAGGATCAACGCAAAGTCGACTTCCTTCAGGAGGATCTTCAACGCTTCCCGTCCCGAGCTGGCTTTGATCAGGGTGTAGTTGTCCGCTTCGAGGATCGTCTCCATCGAAAACAGGTTGTCCTCGCGGTCATCTACCAATAAAATCTTCTGTTGCATCTGCGAAATTTATTTTCCCGTGCGGTTACTTCTTGTAAAACCAGATTCGCATGAGGGTAAGCAACTGATCGATTTTAAGCGGTTTGGTAATGTAGTCGGATGCGCCGGCTTCGATGCACTTCTCGCGGTCGCCTTTCATCGCTTTCGCAGTCACCGCGATGATGGGCAGCGAGCTGTTCTTGTGCTCGCGACGGATCTTCTGCGTCGTTTCATAACCGTCCATCTCCGGCATCATGATGTCCATGAGCACCATGTCGATGCTCGGATTTTCATTGAGGATCTGGATCGACTCTTTGCCGGATTCCGCCGTGATGACGTTGATGTTGAAACGCTCGAACACCGTCGTCAATGCAAACAGGTTGCGCACGTCGTCATCCACCACGAGGATCGTTTTGCCGGTGAGAATATCTTCTTTGTTGCGGATGTTCTCGATGATCTTCTGCTTCTCCGGCGCCAGCTGGTTGTGGTTGATGCGGATGTGCAGGATCGCTTCTTCCAGCAAATACTCCAGCGAATTGACGCCTTTCAGCAGCACGCTGTTCGAGCTCCGGTTCAGCAGCTTCATCTCGTTCTTCGTGAAGTCTTTCGCCGAATAGATGATCACCGGCGTCAGCGCTCCTTTGTGCTCGCTGATCTGCGTCACGAGATCCTGTCCCGAAATATCCGGCAATGTGTAATCGAGAATGATGCAATCGTAAGCATGCTGGTCGATCAGCTCCAGCGCTTCCCTGCCGGTGGATGCGATCGTCACGTGGATGTTCTCCGCCGTGAGCATCTTCACCATCTGCGACGAATCGATCTCGTTGTCTTCCACGACGAGCACCTGCTTCACGTCTTTCGCGTTGAAGGTGACGATGTCGCGGAAGAGCGCGTTCATCGCTTCGTTCTCCAGCGGCTTCAGGTAGAAGCTGCGCGCGCCGCGCTTCAAGGCCAGCGTACGGTTCTCTTCACCGGAAATCAAATGGATCGGGATGTGACGGTAGTTAAGATCGTTGCGCAGCAGGTCGAGCACTTTCCAGCCGCTCGTGTCTGGCAGCTTTACATCGAGCGTGATGGCGATCGGGGAGAAGCGGCCGATGAAGTCGAACACTTCGATGTAGTTCGTTGCGACCACCGCCTTCAGTCCTTCCTGGTGCGCTTTCTCGATGAGGATCTTCGCGAAACGAATATCATCTTCAACGATGAGCACGACGTTCGAATCGGCGTTCAGGTTGTTGCGATCGTCGCCGCTTTCGTTGATCATCTCGTTCACCATGCCGAGGCCGCGGTCTTCCCCGCTTTCTTCACGCATGTGCAGCGAATGCAGCAGCGTGTCGATGCCTTCGTTGCCGCCGGTGTACGTCGCGATCTTCTCGTTGTCGATCGTCGTCACGCCGGAAGCGAATTCCATCGGCAGGAAGAGCGTGAACGTACTTCCTTTGCCGGGAATACTTTCCAGCTCGATCGTACCGCCGAGCAGCTCGGCAAGACCACGGCTGATCGACAGACCGAGACCGGTTCCGCCGTATTTGCGGCTCGTCGATCCTTCCGCCTGCTGGAACGCTTCGAAGATGATGTTCTGCTTGTCCTGCGGAATGCCGATGCCGGTATCGCTGATGGCGAAGGCGACCACTTTGTTCGCATTGTCGAGCGTCGGCACGCCGGGACGCCAGCTTTTCTTCGCGTCGTAAATGCGCAGGTGAACGTCGCCTTTCTCGGTAAACTTGAACGAGTTCGACAGGAGGTTTTTCAGGATCTGGTTGAGGCGCTGCGAGTCCGTTTCGAGTGTCGCCGGCAGCAGGTTGTCCGTTTCGATGAAGAAGCGCAGGTGTTTCGCTTCGGAGATCGGCTTGAATGTGGTTTCCACGAACGCTGCGATCTCTGCGAAACGTACTGAAGAAATGTTCGCAGTGATAAAGCCGGATTCGATCTTTGAAAGGTCGAGGATGTCGTTGATGAGCTGGATAAGGTCATCGCCGCAGGAGTGGATCGTTTTTGCGTAACGGATCTGCTTCTCGGTGAGGTTGCCTTCGACGTTTTCGTAGAGCTGCTGCGCGAGAATGAGCAGCGAGTTCAGCGGCGTGCGCAGCTCGTGCGACATGTTCGCAAGGAACTCCGATTTATATTTCGACGTAAGCGTGAGCTGTTCGGCTTTTTCTTCCAGCGAACGGCGCGCTTCTTCGACCTCTTTGTTTTTCGCTTCCACCTCGTTCTTCTGCTTGACGAGCAGCAGCGCTTTGTCCTGGAGCTCGTCGTTGGTACGGCGAAGCTCTTCCTGCTGCACTTTCAGCTCGGACGCGAGCGACTGCGACTGGCTGAGCAGTTCTTCCGTACGCGTGTTCGCTTCGATCGTGTTCAATACGATGCCGATCGATTCGGTGAGCTGGCTGAGGAAGTCGAGGTGCGTTTCGCTGAAGGCATCCAGCGACGCGAGCTCGATAACGGCTTTTACGTTGTTCTCGAAAAGTACCGGGAGAACGATCAGGTTGAACGGCTTCAGTTTGCCGAGGCCGGAATTGATCTTGATGTAATCGCCCGGAACGTTCGAGATGATGATGCGTTCTTTCTCGAATGCGCACTGTCCGACGAGACCTTCGCCGATATTGAATTCGCGCGGGATGTTTCGTTCCGGCTTGTATGCATACGACGAGAACAGTTTCAGTTTCGTCGCTTGTGTTTCTTCGTCCTGCTTGAGCACGTAGAATGCGCCGTAGTGTGCGGCAACAACCTGCGCCAGCTCCGAGAGAATACGCTTCGTTACCGTGTTCAAATCGCGCTGGCCCTGCAGCATCTGCGTGAACTTCGCAAGGTTCGACTTCAGCCAGTCCTGTTCCTGGTTACGCAGCGTGGTTTCGCGCAGGTTGGTGATCATCTGGTTGATCGTATCCTTGAGCGCTTCTACTTCTCCTTTTGCTTCAACGCGGATGTTACGCGTCAAGTCACCTTTCGTTACGGCCGATGCAACTTCCGAGATCGAACGCACCTGCGTGGTGAGGTTTTGCGCGAGCTGGTTCACGTTTTCCGTCAGGTTCTTCCAGATACCCGAAGCGCCCGGCACCGATGCCTGCCCGCCGAGTTTTCCTTCGACACCAACCTCGCGCGCTACCGTCGTCACCTGGTCGGCGAAGAGGGCGAGCGTGTCGATCATCTCGTTAATCGTTTCCGTGAGCTGCGCCACCTCGCCCTTCGCATTGATCGAAAGTTTCTGGCGCAGGTTACCGGTAGCAACGGCCGTTACGACCTTCGCGATACCACGCACCTGCGACGTGAGGTTGGACGCCATCATGTTCACGGAGTCCGTCAAATCTTTCCACGTACCGGCAACGCCGCGAACTTCGGCCTGTCCGCCGAGCTTTCCTTCCGTACCGACCTCACGTGCTACACGCGTTACCTCGAAGGCGAAGGAGTTGAGCTGCTCCACCATCGTGTTGATCGTATTCTTCAGGTCGAGAATTTCTCCTTTAACGTCGATCGCTACCGTTTTCGAAAGGTCACCGTTAGCAACGGCCTTTGTCACTTCGGCGATGTTACGCACCTGCGCGGTGAGGTTACCGGTCATCTGGTTCACCGAGTCCGTCAAATCTTTCCACGTACCCGCAACACCCGGAACGAACGCCTGTCCGCCGA
Source organism: uncultured Flavobacteriales bacterium (assembly GCA_946478675.1). The sequence goes on from CAMLEF010000169.1 coordinate 9,029, forward strand.
GCTTACCGTCGGTACCGACCTCACGGGCTACACGCGTTACTTCGGAAGCGAATGCGCGCAGCTGGTCGACCATCGTGTTCAGCGTTTCTTTCAGCTGGAGAATTTCGCCGCGAACGTCTACCGTAATTTTCTTCGACATGTCACCGTTCGCCACGGCGATAGCGACATCCGCAATGTTACGCACCTGGTCAGTGAGGTTGCCGGCCATCTGGTTCACGGAGTCCGTCAGGTCTTTCCACGTACCCGCAACGCCCGGCACGTTCGCCTGTCCGCCGAGTTTTCCTTCGGTACCGACCTCACGTGCTACACGCGTTACTTCGGAAGCGAAACCGCGGAGCTGGTCCACCATCGTGTTGATCGTGTTCTTCAGCTCGAGAATTTCGCCTTTA
>CAMLEF010000170.1 GCA_946478675.1 uncultured Flavobacteriales bacterium
CGGCGTGGTGAACAACATCACGAAAAAAAATGAAACGCCCGGCGTACACGCGGATGCTTCCGTAACCGGCGGCACGTTCGGCGCTTCGACGTCGCAGCTGAATTCGAATGTCGGTGTGAACTACACGCACAAGAGCGGCTTCTACGTCAATCTCGAAGAATACAGCGCGAACGTGAACGGCATCGACGCCACGATCGACACGGTTTCGCACCCGGCGACGTACCAGGAAACGCATCGCGATAACGACAACTTTTCGAAGAATGATTTCACGGCGAAAGTCGGTTTTAAGAATGAAAAGCTCGACGTTTTTGCCGGCGGCCGTTACGGAATGCAATCGTCCGACATCGACAAAGGCGCGTACACCGACGATGATAATTACACTGTCGATTTCAAGCGCTGGCTGGCGAACGGCGGAGCGTCGTACAAATTCAACGATCATTTTTCCGCTTCGCTGATCGCAGGCACGACGCAGATGGAACGCAAAGCCGTGGATGATTCTTCGCAGGTGGATGCTGCGGGCACGACGGACCACACGTATTTCTCCGCGACGTATTCCGGCGGAACGGGCACGTATGAAGCGCAGCTGAACTACCAGCGCAAAGGCATCAGTGCGGTGGCCGGCGGCGGTTTGTTCAACGAATTCATGACCGCGCAGACGTACTATTATTCGAACGGCTTCTTCGGCCCGTACGAAGCGAAGACCGACCTGGATTCGCTCGACATCAGCGTCAATACGAGCTATGAATTTGTGCACATGGATATCGACGGCAGCCTCTTCAGCGACAGCCTCTCGAAGTTCCGTCTCGGGCTCGGGCTGCGCAACGTGAGCCACGATCTCTTCGGCAGCAAGCTCGTGTATGAGGTCGCGCCGTCGGTGAAGCTGAATGAAAATGCGTTGCTGTACGCTTCGTATTCCACGGGCTTCAACGCGCCTTCGCTGTACCAGCTGTATTCGCCGGAAGCGGATTACACCTCGGGCATTACGCGCGGCAACAAAACACTGAGGCCGGAAGAATCGGCCAGCTTCGAGCTCGGCATCAAGCAGCGTTTGAGCAATCGCTTCAGCTTCGGCGTTGCGTATTTCCACACCGTCGTGAAGAACTCGATCGACTACGTGTATCTCTGGAACAGCGCTATGCCCGTCGATTCGCTGTCGTACCTCGATTACCGCGGCGACACGTACATCAACATCGGCAAGCAGACGAACCAGGGCGTGGAGATTTCCGTCACTGCGCAACTGACGGAAAAGCTGTTCTTCTCGGGAAACATCAGCTTAATCAGCGGCCGCCTCGAATACGATCCTGCGTCCATCGACACATCGCATACGCACAATAATCACGTGCAGCTGTATTCGAACGGCGCGTTCCTGACGAAGGATATTGAAACCGTCGGCCTGGTGCGTCGTCCGAACGCAGGCAATCTTATGCTTGCGTATTCGCCGTTGAAAAAGCTGCGCCTCACGCTCAACGCGCATTACGTCGGCCCGCGCAGCGACGTGTATTATGCTTCGAGCCTCGGACCATACGGCGCGCTCTCGACGGCTCCTGTCGGCGATTACACGCTGGTGGATGCATCGGTGCGTTACGAGATATTCAAGAATTTTTCTGCGCAGTTTTTTGCGAAAAATATCTTCGACGTCAAATACACGGAGCTCTTCGGCTACAACACACGCGGCCGCGGCTTCTATATGAATCTTCATTACAACTTTTAATTTCACCCGGATCCCGGGCATTCGTCCGGGATTCTTTTTACAACAACATCATCATGAAAAAGAACAGCAACGCACGCCTGGTCCTCGTGCTTTCGCTGATCGCCTTTGCGGCTTTCAGCAGGATCATTCCGCATCTCCCGAACTTCTCACCGCTCGGCGCCATCGCACTTTTCGGCGCTGCGCATTTCACGAAGAAGTGGCCCGCTTTCCTTGTGCCGCTCGCTGCAACATGGCTGAGCGATTTGTTCCTGAACAACGTCGTGTATCACGATCATGAAAACTTCCAATGGTTCTCCGGCAGTTTTTACTGGATGTACGGCAGCTACCTGCTCATCACGCTCGCCGGAATTTTCCTGCTGAAAAAGATCACGCTCCCGCGACTGTTCGCAGGAACGTTGTTGTCGGCCGGCATCTTTTTTCTCGTTACGAATTTCGGCTGCTGGCTGGGCAGCAAACAGTTTCCGCAAAACTTCGGCGGGCTATTGGAATGCTACGCCGTGGCGATTCCCTTCCTCAAAGGAACATTGCTCGGTGATGCGACGTACGTAACGCTGTTATTCGGCACGTTCGCGTGGGCGGAGAAACGTTTTCCGGAATTGCGGGCGGCGTAAGCAACAATAATTTCAAAAAGTAAACCTCGAAGGTTTGCCCGGCGCCAAGCCTGTGCGAAAACCTTCGAGGTTTGCTTTTATTACTTATAGAATATTAGAATTTTTATTTCTGAAAAACACCAGTGATCCGCTATTCAACTGATTTACTTTTCACAAAAACAAAATTGAAATCAGATGAGCGATTCAGAAGAAATTCTATTTCAAAATGAGTTCGGTAAAGTGACCAACAAACGAATCGTCCTGAGATATTCAAATGGCTCGGAAGATATTGCGCTGGGACAAGTCAGTTCGATTTCATTGCAGCACGAGCGTAACGAAACAATAAATAAGAGACCTTTGCCAGGTCAAGCATCGGCATATCAGCACATCGCCACATCGGCAAATTCAGAAAATACTTTTGATCACCCGCAGGTTGTGCGTGTACCCCCCGCGTTCGGGTGTGAAGATGCCGTAATGATCGTAGTGATCGATGCGCACGCGGCCGGAAGCGTGGATGATGCGGTTGTCGCCGATGACGATGCCGACATGCGTGATGCGGCCTTCTTCATTGTCGAAAAACGCAAGATCGCCGGGCAGCGCTTCTTCCACGAAGCTGCAGGACGTTCCGAATTCCGCCTGTTGGTATGCGTCGCGTTTCATGCGGATGCCGTTTGCTTTGAAAACGCATTGCACGAAGCCGGAGCAGTCGATGCCGAACGGTGATTTTCCTCCCCAGAGATAAGGCGAATTGCGGAACAGCAACGCCGTTTCCACGATGCTGCTGCGATCGGTTGTAGCGATGAAGGGGCGGGGAGGCGTTTCCACGAGGAAAGTTCGCTCTTCGACTTTGGCGTGGCCGTCGTGAAAGAACGGGAGAGAGCTGCCGAGCGCGATCGGGAAAGTGTCGCCGGTTTTTTCGTCGGTGATGAGCTGGAAAAGCTCGGTGGCCACAGCGGAAGGTTGTTCTTCCAGGTGCCGGTAAATGGATTCGGGAATTTCCAGGAACTGCTTGCGGTCGATCCAGCAATCGTAGCCGTCCCACATGTTGACGATGCGCCGCCAGTTTCCTCTTTCTTCCGTCACGCGGAACGTTTCGCCGAACAGCAGCTGCGTCACCATCTCGCTTTTATCGGAGGGCTCGCGGCGGCAGGGGATTACGCTGAGGTGGCAGAAGCCGTACATTTTTCGGTCATTCGTTCATTGGGTCATTCGTTCAAACGGTTATTGTGAACCGAATGTCCGAATGACCCAATGCCCTTTTCTTTTACTGCATATTTTCAATGACGATCGCGCTTGCGCCGCCACCGCCGTTGCAGATGCCGGCAACACCGTATTTGCCGTTGTTCTGCTTCAGCACGTTGATCAGCGTTACGATCACACGGGCGCCGGAGCAGCCGAGCGGGTGGCCGAGCGCCACTGCGCCGCCGTTCACGTTCACTTTCGAAGGATCGAGGTTCATCAGCTGCATGTTCGCGATCGAAACGACAGCAAACGCTTCGTTGATCTCGTAGAAGCTGATGTCTTCCATTTTCAGTCCCGCTTTTTTCACCGCTGCCGGGATCGCTTTGGCCGGCGTGGTCGTGAACCATTCCGGTGCCTGCTCCGCATCCGCGTAAGCTTTGATCTTCGCGAGCGGTTTGATGCCGAGGGCGTCCGCTTTTTCTTTGCTCATCAGCACGAGCGCCGCAGCACCGTCGTTGATGGTGGAAGCGTTGGCCGCCGTTACCGTTCCGTCTTTCACGAAAACGGGTCTCAGTCCCGGGATCTTGTCGAAGCTGACGTTCTTGAATTCTTCGTCTTCGGAAATCACGACGTCGCCTTTGCGGGTTTTCACCGTGACGGGAACGACTTCGTCTTTGAATTTGCCGGCCGCCCAGGCAGCAGAAGAACGCTTGTAAGAATTGATGGCGAATTCATCCTGCTGCTCGCGCGTGATGTTGTACTTCTGTGCGCAGAGCTCGGCGGAATTGCCCATGAGGTTGTTGTGGTACACATCCGTCAGGCCGTCTTTCACGATGGCGTCGAGGAGCTGGCCGTGGCCGTATTTGTAGCCGTAACGGGCTTTCTCCACGTAATACGGCGTAGCAGACATATTTTCCATTCCGCCGGCAACGACCACTTCGTTATCGCCGAGCATGATGCTTTGCGCGCCGAAGATGACCGACTTCATGCCGGAAGCGCAGACTTTATTGACGGTGGTGCAATGTACGTGGTCGGGAAGACCGGCAAAGCGCGCAGCCTGGCGGGCGGGAGCCTGTCCGAGGTTGGCCTGCAGCACAGCGCCCATCAGCACTTCATTCACTTCTTCCGGTTTAACACCGGCACGTTCAACAGCAGCTTTTACGGCTACTGCGCCGAGCTGCGTGGCAGAAACTTCAGCGAGTCCGCCGCCGAACGATCCGATCGGGGTACGGGCAGCAGAAACGATATATACTTCTTTCATAGGATTGGAGGGATTTTTCTTCGTTGGAAAAGTTTGGCAAAAGTAATCATTTTCATTGGCTCAGAAGCCTTTGCCGCGAACCGTTTTCCTCCGAAAATCACTGCTGCTTTTTATTCCGGGGCTTTGTCCAGGAACAGCCCGCGCAGGAAATCCACCTTGCGCTGCGTCGTCCATTTGTCGGTGACCGAAACGGTAAACATGCTGACGTTCCTGTTCTTTTCGCCGGTGAGGTAATAGGTATCGATCGCCGCGCCATTCACTTTGCCGTAGATGCGATGAATGAGGAAATGGTTCGTGCTGTCTTCCTCAACGATCTGTCGGTTCAGGCCATAGGCTTTTACCATGTATTGGGAATCCCATTCGTAATATGCTTTGACGAAGCGGTGGCCGGTCAGTGCGCCGTTACGGTTGAAGGGGAACTGGTTGGTGGCCCCGAACGCGACCGAGATCTCTACCGTATCGCTGTTGACGAAAAATTGCTGGAAGCTGGTGTTGTTGCGATGCGTTTTCGTCCATTTGCCGGGAATGTTCACCGAGCCGTAAGGTGTAACGAAATAAGACGTCTGGTCTTTGGCGCTGTCGTAACTCCCGCCTTCTACCACACTCACGCGCTGCGGGGCGAGACAAGCAGAAACAAAAACAAGTGCAAGGAAAAAAGGAACGTGTCTTTTTTTGAACTTCATGAAAAGAAGAATGATGTGAGTGTATTGCCGTTACGTTCCTGCATTCTTCCTGTAATTTTCTTCCCGCCGCATGAGCCGTGCTGCAAATTATTGAAAAAGCATCACCCCGAAAACGGAAATTGACGATTAAAGAGATTCCTTTACAGAATGGCGTAATTTTCGCCGTAATTGCTATAAATTGCAGAGATGGGGAGCCTGGTCGACATCTACACACTTTACCGCGCCGGCGAGAAACATTTGTTGTTGCGCAACCGCAGGCCGGCGTTTGCCAGCTGGTCGCAGCGGCAGGATAATTTTGCGCACGAGCTGGCGATGAAAAAAAGGGACGCGCTGCTCGAGCATTCACGCCGTCATTTCGGGATCGAAGAAGCGGAACGTCTCGGGGAAATGTGGGAATCCGCATTCGGCGAGGCGCTGTACCAGCAATATCCGTTCCCCGAAGTCCAGCTTTTTTACATCGACACTTCCAACGGTCATCCCTGGATCATTCTTTCCGCTGCGGAATCGGAAGAAGAATTTCTCGAGCAGCTGAAAGAAGAAACCGGACTGCTCGCGCTCGGGCCGATGGGCGCTCCCACAGCTGTACGCGTAACGCTGGTGCGGGAAAATGATTTCGACCTGTCGGGGATTCCTTACCACGATTGCCTCGATGTGCGGAGCTTGTGGGAATAGTCTTTCACGAAAGCCGTCGCCTCGGCAAACGCCCGCCTTTTTAGTATTTTCGTCGCGCCGATGAGAAAGATCTTCGCCTTCTTCCGCGACCGTCACGCTTTACTTTACAAAGGATTCCTCTTCTTCGCCAGCCTGGCGGTGATCATTTATCTCTTCCCCCGGGAATTCCGCTTTCGTTACGACCTCTCCGACCTGGCCGGCAAACCGTGGACGCACGACAACCTCATTGCGCCGTTCAATTTCGCCGTGCAGAAATCAGAAGCGGAGATCGATGCGGAAAAAGAGCAGCTGACGAAAAACTTTCTTCCGTATTTCCGGTACGACGAGCTCGCAGCCTGGAGGCATGTTGACGCACCGCAGGAGGAACGACATTTCGATGAAGTAGTGCAAAAAGTTTTCCGAAACGGCATCCGCGCCGTCAGCAACGAGGCGGGAAAAGGCCCGGAAGATAAAGTGCTTGTCGTGCGCAACAACATCGCGGAAGAACACCTGCTCGGCGAATTCCCTGATCCGATCGTCGCCGATTCGATCATCCGCGCGCAGCTGGGCAAAGAAGAGCTCGATAAATTTTACCCGCTGCTGCCGAAGCCGCTGAATGCAACGATCCGCTACGACAGCTCGCTCACGAACCAATTGCTCGACCAGGCGATCAGCAACATTTCCTACACCCGCGGCGCAGTGGCGAAAGGACAAACGATCGTCAACCGCGGACAGATCGTAGATGGTGATACGTACCAGGAGCTCGTGTCGTTCGAAGATTCCTACAACCAGCGGTACCAGTCGGGCAGCAACTGGAGAATTGTTTTCGGGCAAACGCTGCTCGTCGGTTTTTGTCTCTTCATGCTGTTCCAGTTCCTGCGGCTGTTCCGGAGAGAAGTGCTCGGCAACGACGCGCGGCTGCTGTTCATCCTGCTGATGGTGGTGCTCACCGTTTGCATGTCATACATCCCGGCATTAACGGATACGGTTCCGCTGATCGCCTTGCCGTTCTGCATCCTGCCGGTCATCATGCGGGCGTTCTTCGATACGCGGATCGCTTTGTTCGTGCATTTGCTTTCGATCCTCATCATTTCGTTTACGCTGCCGGGCGACCGTTTCAATTTCCTGTTCATCCAGGTGCTGGCGGGCATTACGTCGATCTTCAGCATCGTCAACATGCGCAACCGCTCGCAGCTGTTCCTGTCGGTGGTGGCGGTGCTCGGCGCTTACCTGCTGATGCATGTTTGTTTGCTGATGGTGACGGACGCGGATTTCGAAACGCTCGGCTCTTCCGAATTCATCAACTACACGATCAGCGCGGTGCTGCTGCTGCTGGCGTACCCGCTCATCTTCCTCTTCGAAAAGATCTTCGGCTTTGTTTCCGACGTCACGCTGATGGAGCTGGCCGATTCGAACAACCCGTTGCTGCGCGAGCTCGCGGAAAAAGCGCCGGGCACGTTCCAGCATTCGATGCAGGTTGCGAATCTTTCCGAAGAAGCGATCCGCCGCATCGGTGGCAATACGCTGCTCGTGCGCGCCGGAGCGTTGTACCACGACATCGGGAAAGGGGAGCTGCCGCAGTATTTCATCGAGAACCAGGCGACCGGCGTCAACCCGCACGACGATCTCTCGTTTGAAGAAAGCGCTTCGATCATCATCAGCCACGTCATCCGCGGCATTGAAAAAGCGAAAGCCGCCAAGCTTCCCGACCAGGTGATCGACTTCATCCGCACGCACCACGGCACGACGAACACCGCGTATTTCCTCACGCTTTACAAGAAGAACAACCCGGAGGAGTTCGTGGATGAAGAGCTGTTCCGTTATCCCGGCCCGGTGCCGTATTCGAAAGAAACCGCCGCGCTCATGATGGCCGACGCCGTGGAAGCTTCTTCGCGCAGCCTGAAAAAGTACGATGCGGAAAGCATTGACAATCTCGTCGAAAAGATCATCGACCACCAGGCCGAGCAGCACCAGTTCGACAATTGCGACATCACGCTGAAAGACATCACGGCGATCAAAAGCATCTTCAAGAAGAAGCTGCGCAGCATTTATCATGTGAGGGTCGAATACCCGAAGTAAAAAAAGGGGCATTCGTGCATTCGGTCATTCGGATAGTAGTAAAGCGACCGCCCATTTTCCCGAATGACCGAATTTCCGAATGACCAGATTCCCCATTTCCCACCACGGCACGAATCCTTATCTTTACAACCTCATTTCATAAGACCACAATCCATACCCTCAATTCCCATGGGCCGCATTTTTGAAAAGCGAAAGCACAAAATGTTCAAGCGCTACGCCACGATGGCGAAGCAGTTCACCAAGATCGGTAAAGACATTGCCATTGCCGTACGTTCGGGCGGGCCTGATCCTGCAACGAACGCGCGCCTGCGACTGGTGATGCAGAACGCGAAAGCGGTGAACATGCCGAAAGACCGCGTGGACGCTGCCATCGCGAAAGCGGCCGGTAAGAACAGCACGGAGAATTTCGAAGAGATCGTATACGAAGGAAAAGGACCGGGCGGCGTTTCGGTGCTGGTGGAAACCGCTACCAACAACCCGACGCGTACCGTTGCCAACGTTCGTGTTTATTATAACCGCGCAGGCGGCGAGCTCGGCAAAACGGGTTCACTCGATTATCTCTTCGAGCGCAAAGGCGTGTTCCGCATCAACACCGCCGGCAAAAACATGGAAGAGCTCGAGTTCAATCTCATTGATGCCGGACTGGATTCCATCGAGCCGGGCGACGAAAACGATGCGCTCGTGTATAGCGCTTTCACCGATTTCGGCGCCATGCAGAAAGCCCTCGAAGCGCAGGGCGTGGAAGTGCTCGAGGCGAAGCTTACCCGCATTCCCGGCAGCTACGTGACGCTGAACGCGGAGCAGCAGGCGGAAATGCAGAAGTTCCTCGAGAAGCTCGAAGAAGACGAGGACGTGCAGGAAGTTTACCACAACATGCAGGAAGCGGAAGGCGAAGAATAAGCGTCGCTGCTGATCATACAGGAAGGCTGTCGTAACGGGCAGCCTTTTTTTATTTACAGCACGCCGCTGAACCGGTTTTTGTTGAAATAAACAGTAAACACGGTTCCTGTGCCCGGCGAAGAGTTGACCGTGATGCGGCCATCCAGCGCTTCCACCTGGCTGCGCACAAGGTACAACCCGATGCCTTTGCCTTCGATGCCTTCGTGAAAACGCTGGTAGAGACGGAAGATCCGGCCGCTCTCCCGGCTGAGATCAATACCGAGGCCGTTGTCGGAAATTTCGAGGATGTAGTAGGTTTTGTCCTCGTCGGTGCGGATGCGGATCTGCGGCTGGCGGGA
>CAMLEF010000171.1 GCA_946478675.1 uncultured Flavobacteriales bacterium
AACGGCGGCGGCCACTGGAACCACAGCCTCTTCTGGACGCTGATGAAACCGGTGTCGTCGACGGCCACTGCGAATGCGCCTTCGGGAAAACTGGCCGACGCGATCAACAGCACGTTCGGCTCGTTCGATAAATTCAAAGAGCAATTCTCGAACGCCGGCAAAGACCGCTTCGGTTCCGGCTGGGCCTGGCTCGTCGTGCAGAACGGCAAGCTCGCGATCGGCTCCACACCGAACCAGGACAACCCGCTGATGGATGTTTCGGATTTCAAAGGAACGCCCGTGCTTGCCCTCGACGTGTGGGAACATGCGTATTACCTCAAGTACCAGAACAAACGTCCCGATTACCTGGCGGCGTGGTGGAACCTGGTGAACTGGGAAAAAGCTTCCGAACTTTTCGAGAAAGCGAAATAACAACACACAAACGCACACGCAGTCGGCAGTTCGCAGTTGGCAGTCTTGTAACAGGGACGGCAGACTGCAAACTGCCGACTGTATTTTTATATATTCGTTACAATAGTTGAAGTTTAAGTCCTTCGCCGCAGCCGAAATTGCGGAACGTTTTGAAAACGCTTAGTGCTTAATCGATTTATATAAATTAAAAAACACTACCCATGACTGCATCCATTATTCTTGGTCCGTTTGGCCTCGGTGGCCCGGAGATTATCATTCTCTTCCTTGTTATTTTTGGGATTGCGCTGCTTCCCATGATTTTTTACCTGCTGAACCTTCAAAAGGCGATGGAACAGGTTTCGCCGGATTTGCGCAAAATATCACCGGGATCTGTGTGGTTGCTGCTGATCCCTGTTTTTGGCGTTATCTGGAACTTCATCATGGTGGGTCATATCGCCGATTCGCTCAGCGCAGAATACCAACGACGCAATATGCCGCGCAACGAAGATCGTCTTGGCTACCAGACCGGCATGACTATGGCGATTCTACAGGTGTGCGGAATTATCCCATTCATCGGCCCGATCGCCGGTATCGTGGGGCTTGTTTTCTGGATCCTGTATTGGGTAAAGGTCAACGGCTACCGGACACAACTCGAAAGCAATCCGGGCTATTTTCCGCAGGGCGTGCCGAACTCGCAGCAATACCAGCAGTACGGCCAGCAGCAATATGGCCAGCAGCAATACGGCCAGCAAAACCAGCAGCAGTATCCGCCGAATTACGGCCAGCAATACCCGCCGAACCCGAGCCAACCGCCGCACAACCCGGGGCAGTAGCATTAAAGTGATCGGACGCAAAGCTGCCGGGCGTATGGCGTTAATCGACCAACGCCCGGCAACCGCCGACCGACAGCCGGCCGGAAAGGCGCGCGCGCAGGGAAATTCCCTTATCTTTGCGGCAGAAACTACTTCAATCATGACTTCATCCATCATTCTTGGTCCGTTTGGTCTCGGAGGCCCGGAACTCATCATCATCCTCATCGTGGTGTTGCTCCTGTTCGGCGGCCGCAAAATCCCGGAATTTATGCGCGGATTGGGCAAAGGCATCAAGGAATTTAAAGACGCTTCCAAAGGCGTTGACGGCAACACGACGCCGGAAAAGAAAGATTAATTATGGATGTGAGTGTCGCCCCGGCATTCGTAATTCATCATTCATAATTCGCTTTGAAAACGTACTCCTCCCTCGCTGAGATCAGGACCGACCTTGCCGCAGGAAAAATTTCCTGTGCCGCACTGACCGATCATTACATCAACCGTATCGCGGAGCTGAAACAGCTGAACGCTTTTCTCGAAGTGTTCGAAACGTCGGCGCGCGCAAAAGCGGCTGAGGTCGATGCAAAGCTGGCGGCCGGAACAGCCGGGAAGCTCGCCGGAATGGTCATCGCGCTGAAGGATAACATCTGCTACAAAGACCATAAAGTTTCCGCTTCTTCGAAGATCCTGCAGGGATTCGTTTCGCCGTATACGTCTACGGTGGTCGAGCGCTTGCTGGCCGAAGATGCGATCATCATCGGGCGCACCAACTGCGACGAGTTCGCGATGGGCAGCTCCAATGAAAATTCCGCTTACGGCAACGTCGCCAACGCGATCGATAGGAAACGCGTTCCCGGCGGCTCTTCCGGCGGTTCCGCTACGGCTGTAGCTGCAGGACTTTGCCTGGCCGCGCTCGGCACCGATACCGGCGGATCCATTCGCCAACCGGCTTCCTTCTCGGGAATTGTCGGCATGAAACCGACGTACGGCCGTGTTTCCCGCTGGGGAATCATCGCGTACGCCTCTTCGTTCGACCAGGTCGGGCCGCTCGCGAATAACGTGGACGATGCCGCGCTCGTGCTCGAAGTGATTGCCGGCGCCGACGAATACGACAGCACCGCTTCCACGAAACCGGTTTCCGCTTATTCGAAAGAGCTGGCGAAACCGGCGAAGCTGAAAGTCGCATACCTCGAAGATTGCCTGGAGAAAGACGGCCTCGATCCGCTGATCAAAAGCCGCCTCGAAGCGATCATCGCTCAGCTGCGCGCCGACGGCCATACGGTGGAGCCGGCACGTTTCCCTTATCTCGATTATCTCGTTCCCACCTATTACGTGCTGACGACCGCGGAAGCTTCTTCCAACCTCGCCCGCTACGACGGCATCCGCTACGGCTACCGCAGCCCGAACGCCACCGATCTCGAATCGACGTACAAGAAGTCGCGCAGTGAAGGTTTCGGCACGGAAGTGAAGCGCCGCATCATGCTCGGAACGTTCGTGCTCAGCGCGGGCTATTACGACGCGTATTATTCCAAGGGCCAGAAAGTCCGCCGCCTGCTCCGCGACAAAACGCAGGAGATCTTCAACAACTACGACCTGATCCTGCTGCCGACCACGCCGGGAACGGCTTTCGAATACGGCGCAAATTCCGCCGATCCGATCAAGATGTATCTCGAAGATATTTTCACCGTGCAGGCGAACCTGACGGGCGTGCCTGCTATTTCGGTTCCCGCGGGAAAAAGCGAATCGGGACTTCCGTTCGGCGTGCAGGTAATGGCGCGGCCTTTCGAAGAAGGAAAGATGTTCGCGTTTGCGAAGTATTTGCAGGAAATGGCGTAAAGGCGTTGCAGCAGCTTTCTCTAAAATTCTCCGGAATCATCTTAAAAAAGCAAACCTCGAAGGTTTTGAAAACCTTCGAGGTTTGCTTTTTTAATACCTGCAGGCCTTCCGTTTTTTAAGGCTCCCTCTTCCGCGATGCAATCGTTCCCGCTTCCACAAAATGGGGAATCCTGCGGAGCTAATTCCGCGATTTTTAACATTTTATGCCTGATAAAGGCTTCCCGCGAGCTTGGCTGTGTAGCTTTTGAAACCGATATTTGTAAAAACGGGACACTTTTGATCCCGTTTTGCGTATAATAAGCACACACGTTAGGGATTTCATGCGCAGACTGGCTCTCCTTATTACCGCTCTCCTTGGCTGCTACGGGCTCCGCGCCCAGCAGGACACTGTTGTTTTTGCCGATGATCCGGTAGCTGCCATGCTCGACAGCCTGGCACACAACCGCTTCGTTGCGTCCATTCCGAAACAACCGACGCTCCACAACAACAAGTATCATTATACGGCCGACTCCATTCCCGGTGCCGATCCGCTGGTCATTGAAGGCCGCCTGGCAAAGCTGAATGCGCAGTCTCCGTTCGATCTTGTTTATAACCAGGACGTTCAGAATTACATCAACCTCTACGTGGTGCGCAAGCGCGGGCTGGTGGAGCGCATGCTCGGCCTTTCGCAGCTGTATTACCCGATGTTCGAAGAGCACCTCGACAAATACAACATCCCGCTGGAGCTGAAACATCTTGCAGTGATCGAATCGGCGCTCAATCCTACGGCGACTTCCCGTTCGGGCGCGCGCGGGCTGTGGCAGTTCATGTACAACACCGGCAAGATGTACGACCTGGAAGTCACGTCTTACGTCGACGAGCGCTGCGATCCTTACAAATCCACTGAAGCGGCCTGCAAATTCCTGAAAGACCTCTACGGGATGTTCGGCGACTGGCAGATGGTGCTGGCGGCTTACAACGCCGGGCCGGGAACCGTCAACAAAGCGATCCGTCGTGCGGGCGGCGGCAAAAAAACCTATTGGGAGATCCGTCCGTTCCTCCCGCGCGAAACACAGGCGTACGTGCCCGCATTCATCGCTGCGAATTACGTGATGAATTATCATGCCGAGCACAACCTTTACGCCATCGCACCGCGCAAAACGTTCTTCGACGTCGATACCGTAGCGGTGAAGCAGCAGGTTTCTTTTGCGCAGCTGAGCGCCGTGCTCGAAGTTTCGCAGGACGAACTGCAGTTCCTGAATCCCTCCTACAAGCTCGGCGTCATCCCGGTTTCGTTCACCGAGCCGTACAGTGTAACGCTGCCGGTCGGTAAAGTGGGAACGTTCGTCAACAACGAAAGCGCGATCTACAATTACATCAAAACGGACACGGCGATGAGCACGCTGGCCGCGACGCAGGTCAAGACGACACACGTGGTAAAGAGCGGCGAATCGATCACTTCCATCTCGAGAAAATACAAATGCTCGGTGACGGATATCCGCGCCTGGAACGGTTTGAAGAGCAATTACCTCAAGCCCGGCCAGAAGCTGACGATCTACAGCTACGGAGCGCCGCCCGCACAGCCCAAACCCGAAAGCACTTCTGCTTCTCCTTCCGAAAGCAGCACACCCGCAACGCAAACGACCAAGCCGCAGAACAACGGTAATACGTCTTCCACACCTTCCGCTTCTTCCGGCGCGAAGTTCAAGTATTACACGGTGAAGAGCGGCGACAGCCTCTACAAGATCTCGCAGAAGACCGGCGTTTCGATGGATGAGATCAAGCGCCTGAACGGACTGAACAGCAAAACCATGCTGCATCCCGGCCAGAAGCTGAAGATCGGCACGCTGTGATCGTTTACGCAATAAAACGCGGCTTTACTTCTTCCTGATCTTTTCTGTTGACCCGCGTAACTTAAGCGCACTACCTTTGTGCATTCCCGCACAATGAAAAAGGTCTGCGTTTTTCTTCTTTTTCTTTTTTCCGCGCAATTTCTTCCGGCGCAGCGCTCGCATTTCATTTACGTGCAGCAGGGAGCCGGGCTTTCGAAACAATGGACGGCCGGCGGTTACGGAATCGGCTGGAGAAGGATCTGCTTTAATGTTGGTGGAGGCGCCGGCAACGGAACGGATCACCAGTTCCTGCGCGCGGACCAGGTGAACGACGAGAAAGCGAAACAGCAGATCAACACCAGCCCGACCTTCGAGCCGGCGCCGTATCCGTATGGCACGTATCTCGAAGAAACCAACACGACTTACAACGTGAAGCAGGCGCGTATTGGTTTCACGGTTTTCCTGCGCAGGAACGATACGCTCGGGCGGCATCCGTTTTCCGGGCCTTTCGCCGGCGTGGAATTCGTTTACCTGCGAACCGACGAATCGCAAACGCTGACGTACAAATCGCCGACGGATGAAACGCGGTTGTCATTCGCAGCAACGCATCATTTTTCCGAGATCGGCGCGGTGACGCACGTGGGCTGGCAGTTCGCGTTTCTGCACGATCATCTGTATGCTAACGCGAGCTTCACGATCCCGTTTTATTATCCGTTCACGAAAGAGCCGAACCTGAACAGCCCGTTTGCCGGCACGAAGTACGAAGCGCGCGTGGGATTTGCCTGGCGTTTCGGGAAAGATGCGGATGCGGAGCAGAAAGGCACGCCACAGGGGAAAGTGCGGGAGAAGATTTGATGTGCCGATATGCTGATGTGCTGATATGCCGATGCTTTTCCGTCCACACCGCATTTATGAATTCTTTCTAATGCCTTTCGAAGCCTTCGCTTCCGTTTATTTCCCGAAATCGTATTCGAGAACAGCAGTGCTCATCGGGCAATCCGGCTTAACTGCGTTATAGCGTGTTTTGTACGCCGCCTGTTTGGTCGTGGCGATGAGCGTGGGATCAGTGACCGTTGTTTTTTCCGCGATGAGCTTCACCTCCATCACGTAACCGCCGGGATTGATCTGCACGCTGAACGCAATGCGGCCGGTGCCGTTCGAGGTCGTTTCCAAAACAGGTTTTTCGATGATCGTGCGCGGCGCATCACAGGAAGGCTCTTCGTCTTCTGCTGTGCGATACACCTGCGGACGGTTCGAATAGCGGTTCACCATTGCTTTCGTATCGCCGTACGCTTCTTTCATCTTCGCTTTCGAATCCGCGTTGATCCACGACGGCAGCGAATCGTTTTCCCCCCACTGCGCCGGCAGCACGACGTAATTTTTATTCGAAGGGTCGGTGCCGCGATACACCCAGGTCGGTACGTAAGTGATTTTTGAAATTTTCACTTCGCCCGTCGTGACGTTCTTTGTCAGCTCTACGGTGAGAATGAGCCCGGCATCCTGTGTGCGCTTGCTTTGGTTCGAGATGAAATTTCCCATCGTCCAGGCGACGAGGCCGGAATCGACTTTCGAATGCTCGCCTTTGTAGAACGTCACCGGCCCGATCACGTGCGGATGCGAGCCGATGATGAGATCTGCTCCTGCTGCAATCGCCGTGCGCATCATCGTATCCTGCTTCGGCCACATCGGGTCCGGGCGGTACTCCACGCCCCAGTGATAAAACACGAGCACGATATCGGCGCCGGCAGCGCGTGCAGCAGCAGCATCGTTTTTCACGAGCGTGCTGTCGTACACGTTGAGCATGTAGGAATGCGCTGATGACGGATACGCGCCGTTGGTGCCGTACGTGTAATTGAGCACGCCCACTTTCACGCCGTGCAAATCGACAATGCGGATCGAATCGCGATCGTGCTGCGAAGCGAATGTTCCGGTGTATGAAAGATTATTTTTTTTGATGATGCTGATGGTGCGTTGCAAACCTTCTTCGCCGGTGTCCATGCTGTGATTGTTTGCCGTTGCCAGCATGTCGAAGCCGGAAGCTTTCAGCGCAGCCACGTATTCGTCGGGCGTGTTGAACGCGGGATAACCGGAAAATCCCCTCGAAGCGCCAGCCGTCGTCGTTTCGAGATTACCGATGACGAAATCGGATTTTTCGAAATACGGCTTTACCATTTCGAACGAAGGGACGAAGTCGTAGCTGCCGTCGGATTTGCGCGCGTTGTTGTATTGCGGGCTATGGCACATCAGGTCGCCGACGAAGGTGAGCGTTACCGTCACAAAAGAATCGCGCTGCGGAATGGGCGGAACTGCTGCCTGAGCCTGCTGTGCATTTCCTTCGCTGAGGCGGATCAACCCGAACAAGACGGGGAACAACACGCCAAACAGCCAGAACGCTTCACCGGGAAACCGGAGCGTGCGGCGTTGCGGGGGACGGAATGTGCCTGCGAGGACGACCATAAAGGGCTGCAAAGAAAAGGTTTTACGTGCGATGACCGAAGAGGTTGCAAAACAAGTGCCGGGAGATAATGGGTAATTGTTCGCCGGGAAGTTTTAACTGCCTTTGTCAGCGGACGTGGACGAAATTTTGCCACCAAGGCACGAAGACACAAAGACGGCTACCGTGAAACTTAGTGCCTTAGTGTCTTTGTGGCAAAACTTTTTATCTCCGCAATTTCTCTTGGAATTTTGAAAATAAACCCGTTACCTTTGTTAACCATTTGGTTAAACCACATGGATAAACGCCCCCGGCAAGAATGAAAAAAGCTCCTGACACGGCACCACAGCGGATTTACGACACCGCACGGAAGATCTTCCGGGAAAAAGGATTCGACGGCGCGCGCATGCAGGAGATCGCGGACGAAGCGAAGATCAACAAGGCGCTGCTGCATTATTATTTCAAATCGAAAGAGAAGCTGTTCCAGGAAATCCTGCGCGAAGACGTGATGAGCTTCGTCGGTTCTGTTGCTTTCGTGGTGAACAACCCGGCAACAACCTGGCAGGAAAAGATCCGCCTGATCTCATCGACGTACATCGAATTCCTGAAAGTGAATCCCGGCATCCCCATTTTCGTCCTGAATGAGCTCAGCCGCAACGGGGGCGCTTTTCTCCGCGAGCTGCCGTTTCCGACGCTGATCCGTCAATCCGTATTCATGCAGCAGATCGTCGCGGCGCAAAAGGAAAAAGAAATCATCGCCATCGACCCGATGCAGATCGTCGTCACCGTAATTTCCGGCCTCGTGTTTCCGTTCGCCGCCAAACCGATGGTGATGATGATGGGCGGGCTCGACGAACAACAGCTTGCGAAACTCATTGATGAACGAAAAACGCTGGTGCCCGATATGGTCATCGGCTTTCTTGAAATAAAAAAATGAACGTGATGAAACCTCGCACCTTTCTTTTTCCGCTGATCGTTCCGCTGTTGCTCGCTTCGTGCAGCCCGAACGAAAAAACGGCCGATGCTTACGGCAATTTCGAAGCGGAAGAAACCGTCGTCTCTTCGGAAGCGCAGGGACGCCTCTTTGTTTTTTCGGTGGAAGAAGGACAGCAGCTGAAAGTGAACGAAGAGATCGGTCTCGTCGACACGCTGCAGCTTTACCTGAAGAAAAAACAAATCGAAGCTTCGATCGCCGCGCTGCACAAGAAACTGCCCGACCGCACGCAGCTTTCCGTGATTCAGCAGCAGCTCGACAATGCGAAACGCGAGCAGAAACGCATCGAAAGCCTCGTGACGGCCGGCGCCGCGCCCAGCAAAAACCTCGACGACATCAACGAGCAGCTCGCGGTGCTGGAGAAGCAGAAAGCCGCGTTGGAAAACCAGCTGAATTCGCAGAGCTCCGGCATTCTCGCCGAATCGGACCCGCTCGCAGTACAAGCGCTGCAGCTCAACGACCAGCTCGCGAAATGCCACATCCTCAACCCGGCGAGCGGCACGGTGACGGCGAAATTCGCGCGGCAGGGAGAAGTCGTCGCCTTCGGAAAACCGCTGTACAAGATCGCCGACCTGCAGAACATGATCCTGCGCGCCTACATTTCCGGCGAACAGCTTTCGCAGGTGAAGATCGGCCAGAAAGTAAACGTCAGCATCGACGCCGGTGAAGGAAAAATGAAAACGTACGAGGGCACCGTCACGTGGGTCAGCGACCGCGCGGAATTCACGCCGAAGCTCATCCAGACGAAAGCCGAACGCGTCAACCTCGTGTACGCCGTCAAGATCAAAGTAACGAACGACGGCGCGATCAAATCCGGCATGCCGGCTGAAGTAAATTTTTAAGCGCGAAAAAAATGTCTTCCATTCTCGTCGAGCAGATCGGAAAAAAATACGGCGACGTCACCGCGCTGGAGGACATTTCTTTTGACGTGAAGAAAGGCGAACTGTTCGGATTGATCGGTCCTGACGGCGCAGGCAAAACGAGCCTCTTCAAAATTCTCGTTACGCTGTTATTGCCGAATAGCGGACGCGCTTCCGTGGAAGGAATGGATGTGATCAAAGACTACCGCGAGATCCGGCAGCACATCGGGTACATGCCGGGAAAA
>CAMLEF010000172.1 GCA_946478675.1 uncultured Flavobacteriales bacterium
GAACGCCAGCGATACGCCCGCCAGCGCATTTTCATTGATGAAATGGCCGACGAAAATGCCGTCGAGGAAATTGTTGAGCCCCATCAGCACCATGCCGATGAGCGAAGGAATGGCGAGCTTCCGGAATACCGTGCGCACGTCGCCGTTGAGAATGAGCTGTTTTTCTTTTTCGTTGCTGAGCGTTTCCATCGTGTTTTTTTTCGCAAAACTATTTTCACGAAACACGAAGCTCAACGGCGAATAGGCAGGAAGAAATGTGCGGTCGGTGAACGGTGAAGATGTGGCGGCGAATTACAACCCGAGCTGCTCGCGCAGGCGAACGTAGCCCGTGCGGCTGAGCGGAACGCGTGCGCCTGTTTTCAGCAATGCGATGTGTCCCGATTTTTCAAACGGCTCGATACGTGTGAGCTGGTCGAGGCGAATGATGAACGAACGGTGTACGCGCAGGAATTCATTCACAGGAAGTGTTTGTTCGTAATACGCCATCGTTTGTTTTTTCAGGAAGACATCGTCGGCGGTGAATATCTTCACGTAATCGTCGAACGCTTCCAGGCAGGTCACTTCGCTGAGCGGGAGAATGCGGATGTTGTTGCCGCTTTTCACCACGACGCGCTGCTGGTCTTCCGGTTGCCGCGCGGTCGATTGCAGCAGTTGCTCCATGTTCGGCGTGCTGCCTGCTGTGCGCTGCTGCTGCCATTTTTTGACGGCCTTGTCGAGACGTTCTTTGCTGAACGGTTTCAGCAGGTAATCGATCGCATGTGATTCGAACGCTTTCATCGCGTATTCGTCAAACGCCGTTGTGAAAATGACGGGCGGCGGCGGATCGGTGAGCTCGAGCATTTCGAAGCCGTTGATCTTCGGCATCTGGATGTCGAGGAAAACGAGATCGGGTTTGTGCGCCGTGATCGCTTTCACGCCTTCAAAACCGTCGCCGCATTCCTGCACGATGTCCAGCTCTGGATAATCCTGTAAATATTCCCGCAGCAGGTTTCTTGCGAGCGGTTCGTCGTCGATCAGTAAAACTTTAAGCATATGCCTGCGGAATTTTCAGAAGCGTGATGAAGGTCGTGTCCTGTTGCTGAACGGATAAAAGATCGTTGCGCCCGTAGAGGAGGAATAATCGCCGGCGCACCGACTCGAGCCCGAAGCCTGCGCCCTGTTTGGGTTTGGCGGTTTGCGGATCGAACGGGTTTTCTACGCGGATCGTAAGCATGCGCTCTTCTTTTTTTGCCGTCACACGAATTGTCACCGCATCCGTCGTGTCATAAAGACCGAACTTGATCGCGTTCTCCACGATCGGCTGCAGCAGAAGCGGCGGCAATTGCAACGGCAAACTTTCTTCCGTCACGTCGACCGGCGTTGAGAGGCGATGGCTGAACCGCACTTTCTCGATGTCCATGTACAATTGCAGCAGCCGCAGTTCTTCTTCCAGCGAAACCAGCTGCTGATCGTCTTTGCGCAGCGTGCCGCGGAGAAAATCCGACAGCTGCTGGATCATCTTGCGGGCTTCCTGCGGTTGCGTGCCGACGAGCGCGCTGATGGAGTTGAGGCTGTTGAAGAGAAAATGCGGATGCAGCTGCTGGCGAAGGCGCGACAGTTCGGCATCGCGCGCGAGCTGTTCGGTGTGCGCTTTCCGTTCTTCTGCTTCACGTTGTTCCCTGTTCTTATTGATCAGGATGCCGGACAATGTGAAGAAGGCGATGTTCAGCACGGCGAAAGCAAAACGCACCGGCGCTGAAATTTTCAGGAAGGCGATCCATTCATCCGTCGACGGAAAAACGAAGTACAGCAATTTGATCACACCTGCCGTGCAGATCGTCGCCAGCCCCAGCACCATGAGAATGCGATAGAAGAAATTCTTCTTCACCGGCGCATAAAAACGCGTCACGTTCGCCGTAGCGATGCCTGCTGCCACGAGGAGAAAATTCGTCGCTACCGCATCCGTCAGCGCGCGTTTCCAATCGAGGCCGAACCAATGCAGCAGCAAGAGTTGATCCGCCGACCAGAAAAGAAACCAGGTCGCGTGGATCACCAGCAGGTTTTTACGATTGCTTTGCGCCATCAGTCCTGGAACGAATAAGCGAGTTGCTGAGACATTTCAGCGCGGCGGATCTGGTGAACGAATGCTTCCGGATCTTCTGCTTCCACGGTGCTCGAGAATAATTCGATGCCGTCGTGCAATTCCGGCAACGCGATCAGCTCACTCACGCCGACGAATTTCCAGTCGACGTTTTCTTTTTTCTCGTTGAGGAAGCTGGTTTCTTCCTGGCGGCCGAGCGCCTGTGCTTTCTGCAAAGCGGCTTCCATATCGAGTGCGCTGAGCAAACGCTGCTGAATGTCGAATTGCGAATCGGAGAATCCGTCGATGCGGATCTGGAAATTGATTTTTGCGATATACCAGTTCATAAAAAAATCAGTTTTAAAAAGATGAATTAAAAGCTTCGGATCTCGATGCCGCCCATAAAAACCGTTCCCTGCAGCACCAGCGTTTTCTCCGGCCCCCCGGAAAAATCCTGCGACGATTGCCGCTTGTCGTCGATGCCGCCGAAGACTGCCGTCGCATCCGATTTGATCTTCCAGTGCGGAGGCACTACCAGCTGCACGCCGCCGAAGACGGCCGTCAACTCGAGGTATGCAGTGTCTTCGATGTCGGCCTGGCTGAGGTTGATCTTCGCTCCGCCGAACAGCGCCACCACGTCACCGCCCTTGAACGATTTCGAGATCGAATTCTTTTTGATCTGCCCGAACACCGAAACGACTTCGATATAGTCTTCGTGCGTTTGCGGCGCCTCACCTTCGTCCATCCACTTGTTGCGGTAGGCTTCCTGGTAGCGGCGATGGTAATGCTTGTGCTTGTAATGACGGAAACGTTGCTTCGGTCGCAGCAGGAAACTGATGCCGATGAGGATCACGAGCACCGGCCAGCCGATCGTACGCAGGTGCAGCTGCGGATACGTGTCGCCGATCGCCAGCGCCAATCCTCCTGCGATCATCCACAACCAGAAAAATCCGCGCAGCCCGTTTGAAATTCCGATGTGCAGCCCGATCACTACCAGCAGCATTTTCCAGCTGAAGAGCCAATCGGGAAGAATACCGGGATTCAATTCGCGATACAGGAACAGTCCGCCAATGATGATCAGCAGCAGTCCGCCCGCTACACGGCTGCGTTGGCGATTGCCCTGGATGAAACGGTCATCGTGCTCCTCTTGCGGTCCCTGTGGTTGTGCATTTTCCATGATTGATGAATTGATGAGGCAAACTTACCGCGCTTCGTTCCCGCCCGCAACGGCAGGCAGGCGAACCGGATCGCGAAATCGGTGAACGGTAACGGCTGGTCGGTGAACGGAGGATCAGTTCCGTTTCCGCTGGAAAAACGTCTTGAGGAGCGCCGCGCTTTCCGCTTCGAGCAGGCCGCCTTCGATCACGGTTTTCGGATGAAGGATGTCGCGCTGCAGGCGGAGGTAGCCGCGCTTCGGATCATGCGCGCCGAAAACGATGCGACGGATCTGCGACCAGTGCAGCGCACCGGCACACATGACGCAAGGTTCGAGCGTGACGAAGAGCGTGCATTCGTTGAGGTATTTTCCCCCGAGCGAATTGGCTGCGGCAGTAATCGCCTGCATTTCCGCATGCGCCGTGACGTCGGTGAGCCGCTCGGTGAGGTTGTGCGCGCGCGCGATGATGCGATTGTCGCACACCACTACCGCGCCTACCGGTACCTCGTCGGCATCGAACGCTTTCTGCGCTTCTTTCAGCGCTTCACGCATGAAATGCTCATCGGAAAAAATGCTCAGCTCCATCGGTGCAAGTTTAGTGTTTCTCCCGCGGGAATTCACGCTTTGCCGAAGACTTTCCGCAACAGCACACGCACGCGGTTCTTCCGCTTCGGAAAAACGACTCGGTCACCGATCATGCAGACCGGCGCGTTGCTGTAAAGAATGAATTTGTTGTAACGGATGGCGGTTTTCATGATGCGCTCCTTTCTTGTTTTAGTTGATCATTGATTTTGTATTTCAGTTGTTCATTGTTACATAATGACGGCCCGGCGATCTTCATCGAAGTCGCCGGGCCCGTCCGGCGGGATTTCCCTCACCGCACCGACAACTGCGCTGCAGGCGGTACGGATCCTCGTTTTTGCCCTGTAAGCTTTCATAATGGATTCCTCCTTTCGGTTAATGATTTTTAGTTCGCTTGTTATTACTGCGGCTGATGGCGTCGATCACATGGATGAGAAACACCGCGAGGTGAATGATAAGGTGTGTCATGGTTGTGCATTTTTTCGGA
The DNA here is from genome assembly GCA_946478675.1 of uncultured Flavobacteriales bacterium. Next base: position 4,285 of record CAMLEF010000172.1, read on the forward strand.
CCACCTTTTTTCACCCGGCGGCGTCAGGTTTTCTTTTTTGTTTTTCGCAGGAGCGTGACCAGCAGCGCTGCGAGGCAGATGTTGTTGATGATCATGGGTCGATCGTTTTTAGCAATAAAAAAACCGGTCGCGGTTGCAGGACCGGGTCGCGGAGGAAGAATAAAGATCTACCTGTGCGGACGTAACGGTCCCTTGTGGAAATGGGCAAGTTCCACGGGCTGCACGACGAACGGTCCGTCGGCAGGAATGCTGTTAAAGTTGTTGCAGCCGTAACTGCGTTTGGTTGTTTTTTGCATCGGTTCAGGATGAAAAAAAAACACCCGGCGTTTGATGGCGCCGGGTGTTTTGCAGATCGTATGAAGATGCTACAACGCACACAGCCCGCGCCAGATGCGGCTTTCAAGGCCCTTGTCCTTCGGAAGGACTGCTGAGGTGAAGTGTACGTTTTGCATTTTTGTTTTCTTGATGAGGGCGCAAATATAGTTTCAAAAAAATGCGCTTGTCAAGTGATTCACGAAAAATCTTTTAAAAAAAGAAAGCCGCTCTTCGCAGAACGGCTTCGTTATCATTTGCAGATCGCTTCTTATTGCACGATCATCTGCTTGCAGTAAAACTGTTGATCGGAACAACCGACGATCGTGTACGTGCCGCTGTTGAGCGTCGGGTCGCCGTCTTTGCATTGCATCGGGTTGCCGCTGGTTTCCACTTCGACTTTCGAATAGAATTCTTCGCCGGCAGCGTTGCGCACGACTACGAGCACTTCCTGTTCAGGCGTAAGAGTTGCAGGATATTCCGATGCGACAGGAGAAACCGCTTCACCATTCTCATTGTATTTCACCGGCACCACGTTCGAATACGAAACCGCGCCGCTCGCATCCGTCAGGCGAAGGCGATAGTAGGAGAGACCTGCGTAAGGTTGAAAATCCGTTTCGAGAAATTCAGTGATGTTCTGCGTGCCCTGTACTTCGCCGAACGAAACGTAATCGTTACCGTTCTTCGATTTCTCGAGCTGGTAGGAAAGCACGCCGGCTTTGTCGGGATTCCACGAAAGCAAAACCTGTTGTCCGCGCGGAATAGCGTTGAAAGACGTGAGCGCAAGCTGCGAAGAAGTCGACTGGGCAAATACGGGTAGCGCCAGTGTTCCGGCAAGCGCCAGGGTGAAGAGGAAACGGGTCATGGGTGGTGATTTGGTGTTGGACTTAACAAATATAACATTCTGGTATTCATAGGCAAACGCGGCCAAAACCATTTTTTAACACAACTGTTAACACCATTTGAAATCCGCGGTTTTGCTGGGGAAATGCCGGTTTTTGTGACTGCGCAGACGTACCTTTGCGGCATGAAAATCTACCGTTTCGTTCCCCCGTTTTTCGCCCTTTTCCTCTTCGCCCTTTTCCTGCAGGCCCGCAAGCCGGTAACGCCGCCGAACGCGTGCATCGCTTTCTGGAACGTTGAAAATCTCTTCGACACGATCAACGATCCAAACATCAACGACGAAGAATTTTTGCCCGGCGGAAAAAATAAGTGGACGTCGGAACGCTACAATACGAAGTTGCAGCATCTCTCGAAAGTCATCCTCGCGATGAACAACGGCAACGGCCCCGATATTCTCGGCGTTTCCGAAATTGAAAACGAACGCGTGCTGAAAGATCTCATCGCGCAGCCCGGCCTGAAAGAAAAAGATTACGGCATCGTGCATTACGATTCGCCTGACAAGCGCGGCATCGACGTCGGATTTTTCTACAAGAAGAAATCGTTCCGCGTGCTGCAGTCGAAAACGTTTGCCGTGTCCGTCGAGAAAGATTCGTTCTACACGCGCGACATTCTCTTCGTGAAAGGCATCCTCAACAAAAAAGACACCGTCGGCATTTTCGTGAACCACTGGCCTTCGCGCCGCGGCGGACAGGAAGCGAGCGAGAGCCGTCGCATGCATGCCGCGCAGGTGCTGATGAACGCGCGCGACAGCATCCTGAAATTAAATCCCGGAATGGAGCTGCTCGCGATGGGCGATTTCAACGACGAGCCGACGAACAACAGCATTCAAAGCCTTTCGTACAAAGAAGGAAACGCCGTAAACGGATTCGTCGATCTCATGGATTCGCTGAAAGCGGTCGGCGATGGTTCTTATCATTACAAGAAAGAAAAAGATCTCATCGACCAGTTCCTCGTCACGCACAGCTTCCAGGCGAAGAAAACGTACTACGTTGGCAGCGCGCACATCCTCAAACTCGATTATGCCACCGGCGTCAATTACAAAGACGACGCTCCCGGTCCGCTGCACACCTACGCAGGTTCGCGTTACATCGGCGGCTACAGCGATCACTACCCGATCTACGTCGATATTTACTGGGCGAATTAAAGTCGCAGGTTTTTCCTGTTGTTCGAGCGAAGTCGAGAACCTTTTTCATTCCAATGCGAAAGGTTCTCGACTCCGCTCGAACAAGCGAGAGCAACAGCGCATTCCTCAGGGATTCCGCTTTATCGATTCGTATATTCGTAGCCATTCGTAATTCGCACCCTTCGTAATTCGCACCCTTTGTCAGCACGCGCCCAGTTAAAAAAGCTCATCGATCTTCTCGCGATCGAGAAAGAAGAAGATTACCGCCAGTATGTCGAGCAGTTTGTCCGCGCTTCCATCAACGAACGACGGAAGAACGGCGTGACCTGGTATCCCATCAAGATTAATTCCGAAGAGCTCGGTCCCGGCGATAATCTCATCGTCGAAGTGGAACGCACACAAGGGCTCAACGAGCTGCACCAGTTCGGCGGCGGAAAAGTTGTTGAAGTGTTCAGCAACAACGGTGATCCCGGCAGTGAGAGCTGGAAATTTTCCGGCACGATCAAAAACGTGTGGGGCAACCGCATGCGCATTTCGTTCAATACGGATGAGATGCCGGGCTGGGTCGACCGCGGTAAGCTCGGGCTGAATTTGTTGTTCGACGAGAACAGCTATCGCGAGATGCTCATCGCCTTGCAGAAAGTGATCGATGCGGAGAAAGGCCGTCTCGCGGAATTGCGCGAAGTGCTCTACGGTGAAAAGCCGGCGCGTTTCGGCAAGATCGACAACAACCTGCAGCTGCCGGGCCTGAACGAATCGCAGAATGAAGCGGTGCGTTTGATTGCAGCGGCGGAAGATGTGGCGCTCGTACACGGTCCTCCGGGCACCGGAAAAACCACGACGTTCATCCAGGCGATCCGCCATGTGTTGCAGGAAGAGAAGCAAGTGCTCGTGTGCAGCCCCAGCAACGTGGCCGTCGATCTGCTGACGGAGCGGCTCGTGCGGCAGGGCGTGTCAGTGCTGCGTTTGGGAAATCCTGCGCGTGTTTCGGAAGAGGTGATGAACAACACGCTCGACGTGCGCATGATGAACCACGACGGTTACAAGGAGCTGAAAGAATACCGTCGCCGTGCGGAAGAGTTTTTTGCGCTGGCGAAAAAATACAAACGTAACTTCGGCGCTTCCGAACGCGAGCAGCGAAACTTACTCTTCAACGAAGCGCGACAACTGCTGAAAGACGCGACGCAGCTCGAAGATTATATCCTCTGGGAGCAATTCGAAAATTCGCAGGTGATCGCGTGCACACCGGTGGTTTCTTCCGGGAAGCTCATGCGCGATAAACGTTTCCGCACCGTGTTCATCGACGAAGCGGCGCAGGCCCTCGAACCGATGAGCTGGATCCCGATCTCAAGAGCGGAACGCGTCATCTTCGCCGGCGACCATTTTCAATTGCCGCCTACGGTGAAATCGAAAAAAGCAGAAGAAGGCGGATTGAAATACACGCTGTTCGAGCGCGTCGTGCAGACACAGCCGAAAACCACCGCGATGCTGCGCACGCAATACCGCATGCACGAGCAGATCATGCAGTTCTCGAACAAAATGTTTTACGGCGGAAAGCTGGAAGCGGATGAATCTGTGAAAGAGAACCTGCTCAGCTACGACGTTGCGGAAGAGCTGCTGCATCGCCCGATGGAATTCATCGACACGGCCGGCTGCGGATTTGCCGAAGAGCAGAATCCCGAAACGCTCAGCATTTCCAATAAAGAAGAAGCGGAGTTGCTGCTGAAGCATCTCGGAAATGTATTGCAGCAATACGGCAACCGCAAGCCGCTGACGATCGGCATCATCGCGCCTTACCGGCAGCAGATGGAATACCTCGCGCAGCAGCTGGAAGAGCAACCGTATTACAAAGATTCGCCGCACCGTTTCTCCGTGCGCACCGTCGACGGCTTCCAGGGGCAGGAGCGCGACATCATCTGCATCAGCCTCGTGCGTTCGAACGACAACGGCGAGATCGGTTTCCTTTCCGACACGCGCCGCATGAACGTGGCGCTGACGCGCGCGAAGAAAAAGCTGCTGGTGTTCGGCGATAGCGCGACGCTGGCGAACCATTCGTTTTACAAGGCGTTTTTGGATTACGTGGAAGAAACGGGTGCGTATAAGAGCGCGTGGGAATTCATGAGCTGAAAGTATCTTTTTCATGCGGGTTGCATTATAGAGCAAAAGGATCCGCATGAAAAACGCAAGCCGAATGTTGTGCCTGGTAGCTGTTATGATCTGGACAGGCCTTGCCGCACAGCAGACCAAAAAACTGGTCATTCACTTTGATTCCGATTCGTACGAGCTCTCAGCGCAGGCGAAACACAGCATCGATTCCCTGCTTTCCGCGACCGGTTATTCGCCGGCCAACTGCAAAATTTCCATTGTAGGTTTCACCGACAGCATCGGCAGCATGCAGTACAACGAGCAGCTGTCGCTCAACCGCTCGAATGCTACCGCAGAGTATTTCCGTTCCCGCGGATTCAATCGCACGAGCTGCGCCGGCAAATCCGAACACGATGCAATCGCCGACAACGTCACGGAAAAAGGCAAATCGCTCAATCGCCGCGTGGAAATTACGTTCACGCCGGAGCCGGTAAAGATCAACAGCATCGGGGCGATCAAACCGGAAGAAGAACATTTTACCGTCAATGCGGAAGAAGGAGCGATGCTGCCGCAGTCGTCCGGCACGGTGATCAGCATTCCGCCCGATGCGTTCGTCGACAAAAACGGCAACGTGGTGAAAGGCGCAGTAGAAGTGGCTTACCGCGA
>CAMLEF010000173.1 GCA_946478675.1 uncultured Flavobacteriales bacterium
CGCGTCATCTATGCGCATAACGCGCGCACGGGGCAGGACTTGCCGCAGTATTATTCCCTGCGCGAAGATTTTTACCGCAACAAGAAGAAGCTCGATATTGCCGCGGCTGTCAAAGCGATGCCCGTCCCGCAATTCATCGCGCACGGCACGGCGGATGAGTCCGTGAATTTTTCCGAAGCGGAGCAGCTGAAAGAATGGAACCCGGCGGCGGAGTTGCTGGCATTACAGGGAGCGAATCACACGTTCGGCGGAAAACATCCGTGGGATTCGAAGGAGCTGCCCGCCGATATGGCAAAAGCGCTGCAGGCGACCATTGCGTTTTTCAGAGGCAGTTTGTGAGTGGCGTTCCGCATTCTCATGAGAACTTCGGCGTTTTACCACAGTGTTCACAGAGGTTGAGCACAGAGTTACACAGAGAAAAAAACGCTGTGATCCTCTGTGAAAAAACTCCGTGTTCCCTGTGGTTAAAAAACTTCCGATCGGACTACAGGAGAGTCGCCTATTGCCCTGTCACCCGTTTCATCTCGAGAAACATCTCATTGAAACGCGCGTGCGCCTTCTTCAGGAATTCTTCGTCGATCAGCTTCTGGATCGCTTCGAAGCCGGGATATTTTCCCTGGTCGAATTTGAACACCTGCTCCATCGGCCCCGCTTCCAGCTTCACGATGTATTTATCGTTCATGTGGAAAACGGTGATGCGGAAATCACGGTGCGGGATGTTGCCGATGATTCTCATGGTTGGGAAAATTCAGCGTAAAAATAGGAAAAGAGGTGCGAAGGTGCGGTGTTGTGTGTTGCGGTGTTGCACGCGAAGTTAAAATGAGAATGCTGCAGGCTGCGGGTGGCGTTTTAAAAACACATAGAAACATAGAACACATAGAAGACTTTACCCGCGCACCCCGCACCAACGCAACTCCGCAACGTTTTACGCTACATTCAATTCCTCCGCGGCTTTGCGACAGATCGCCGCTACCTGTTCGAAGAGTGAGCGGATGAGCTGGAGGTCGCCTTTGCCGTTCGCTTCGTTCTGGATGAGCTTCAGCGGTTCATCGAGCAGCGTGTTGAGCCCGACAAACGGGATCGTCGATTGCATCTTGTGTGCGATCTGCGCGATGGTGGGATAATCCTGTTGTTCGATCGCTTCGCCGAGCGTCTGCAGCTCGCCCGGATTTTCCGAGAGGAAAAGCGTGATCATCTCGCCGATGAATTCCTTGTTGCCGTTCGCCAGCTGCTCCAGGTACTCGAGGTTGGTGTAACGCTCCTGCGGTTCGACCTGGCGGTATACGGTGCGCAAACCGGCTTTTCCCGATCGGAAAACATGACGCGCCACCATGCGCAGCAGCTCGTCGGCGTGCAACGGTTTCGGAACGTAATCGTTCATGCCGGCCGCCACGCATTTTTCTTTTTCGCCCGGCAACGCATGCGCCGTCACCGCGATGATCGGCATCTCGTTCCCGTACAGCTTGCGCACTTCACGCGCCGTTTCGTAACCGTTCTTACCCGGCATCTGGATGTCCATCAGCACGACGTCGAACTTATGATTGCGCAGCGTGTCGAGCACTTCCTGGCCGTTGGCGACGAGCATCACTTCCATGCCGCGCGAACGGAACAGTTCGGCCGCCAGCCGCTGGTTGAGCGGGTTGTCTTCCGCCACAAGCACGCGTTTGCCGCGCAACAAGGAGAGACGATCCGTTTCTTCCGCTTGCGTCACTTCGCCCGAAGGAGCGTTTTGCTGCTGGTACGTATGATAGCTCACGGTGAACGTGAACGTGCTGCCTTTGCCTTTCGTGCTTTCAACGCGGATGATGCCGCCCTGCAATTCCACCAGCAGCTTCACGATGGAAAGTCCCAACCCCGTGCCGCCATATTTGCGCGCAGGATCGGGCTCGCCCTGGTAGAAGCGATCGAAAACGTGATCGATCATTTCGGGAGGAATGCCGATGCCCGTGTCGGAAACCGTAAACTGCAGCACGAGATTTTCCGAATCGGAGCGCAGCAGGCGGCCCTGTACTTCGACGGCTCCTTCGTGCGTGAACTTGATCGCGTTGCTGACGAGGTTGACGAGGATCTGCTGCAGGCGGTTCGGATCGCCGATCATCATGCCCGGAACATTTTCCACGGGTTGAAAGACGAGACGGATTCCTTTTTCCGCAGCACGCGGCTGGAACATCGTGTTGATGTTGTGCAGCAGCGATTCGAGATTGAACGGCACCGCTTCCAGCCGCATCATGCCCGCTTCGAGCTTGGAGAAATCGAGAATGTCGTTGATGATCGACAGCAGGCTCCGGCCGGATTGATGGATCACGCGGAGGTGTTCCATCTGCTGCGGGCTCAGCGGCGTTTGCGAAAGAATGTCGGTGAAGCCGAGCATCGTGTTCAGCGGCGTGCGGATCTCGTGGCTCATATTGGCGACGAACTGTTCTTTCAGCAGCACCGATTGTTCGGCACGGATCGTCGCTTCGCGCAATTCTTTTTCCAGCTTGTTGCGCTTCGAGATATCCTGGAACAGCAGCAGCGCCGCAACGAGAATGATGACCATCGCGATCACGAAAGCGACGATGTCGGTGCGCGAAGCCTGTGCGGAAATCTCGAGACTGTGATCGATGCGGCCGATGAGCTGGAGCTTGTGGCTGCTTTGCAGTTCGTCACACAGCGCGACGAGCTTGTGCGTGAGCTGGTCGCCGTCGTGCAATTCTGCGGAAGGGATCGTGTTGTTGCTCATGCGCAGCAGGATCACGGAGCGGTCGTGCGCGATCTTTTCCTGGAAAAGCTGGTTGAGCTGGTTGACGTACGGCGCCAGCGTGGGATCGAGGTCGGGTGTGGTGAGGCGCGCGAGCTGTTCCTGCAGGCGCACGGTCGAGAGCTGGTGGTGCTTCAGGTCGCTGACTTCCGCGCCTTCGACGTAAAGCTTCAGCTGGTCGTTGGTGATGATGAGCGAATCGCGGAAGCTGTTGATGTCGGCGGAGAATTCCTGCCCGCGCGCCTGTTCGTGGAGGATGCGCGCGAGGTCGCTGTTGCTCTGGCGGGAAAGCCACAGCATGACGCCCATGCACAGCAGGGAAAGGAACGCAGCGATCCCCAACTGTACGCGGATACGGTTCGGCCGGTACTGTTCTGAAGCTTTCACGACAGGTGAATTGCTTTCAAAAATAGGTTCAGAGGGGGCGTTCATCTTTTTGAGTTCGTTCAGCAGGGAAAATTACCCGCCGGAAGGGGGCGAAGCATAGCCGGGGCTCAGACCGGAGGACGGTAATAGCCGGAGAAATCGCTGTTGTCGAGGCTGTCGAATTCGATGATCGCCTGCGCCAGCTCCGCATATACGTCGAGCTTGTTCTGCTTCAGCCAGAGCATCGCTTCCTTGTCTTTGTTCGCCGCGTTGGCCGCCGCTGCCCAGAACACCTGTTTGTTCTGCATCAGCCACTGGAACGCCTTCTTATCGCCGCGCACCGCGTTGATGAAAGCACCGATGATGTAATGCTTGTTGTCGACCAGCCATTTGAACGAACGCTCGCTGCCGGTTTTCAGAAACTCCGCCGCTTCCACCAGCTCGCGGTGATTTCTTTCGATCAGCCAGTTGTAGGAAGATGTGCTCGACGGTTTGAACAGCGCCGTCATTTTTCGGATCGTATCTCCGTGGTATTGGGTCATAATCGATGTGCTGATATGCTGATGTGCCGATCTGCTGATTCCCGCAAAATGCCTGCGCGCATTAAAAATTGAACATTGAGAAATTCCGGATCATGATGATTCAATTTTCAAGGCGGGGAGCCGGTGCGCATCGGCATATCGACACACCGGCATATCGGCAAATTATTCTTCCGCCATCGTCTGCTGTATTGCTGCAACGAAATTCAGCCAGGCTTTGAGATTGTTTTTCTTCAGGTATTCCATCGAGCGTTCTTCGCCGATGATTGCGCCGGCTGCCATGGCGAGACGCGCTTGTTTGCCGTCGAACAACGCTTGCACGGCATACGGATCACCGCCGATCGCTGTGAGGAAAAGTCCCCATTCGTCGAAGCCGTTTTCGTGCAGCCATTCGGCAGAGCTGTCGTCGTCGTAAGCGATGGCGTCGAGCACGTGCAGGAGCTCGGGACGGCCGGTGCGCTGTAAATTCTGCTGCGCGCGGTCGTTGCCTTTGATCGCGTCAGCCAGCAGCTGTACGGTTTGATCGTTGAGAAATGCCATAAGTCAGTTGGAGGTTCAATGTTCAAAGTTCCGTGTTTGCGCATTGAGATCCTGATTTAAAGTTAACGTGTTTTGTTAAATTTGAATAAATAAAGTTCGTTATGAAAAAGCAGTTTATTGTTGACGAAGGCGGAAAGAAAATCGCTGTTGTATTACCGATGAAAGAGTACGAGAAGATGATGGAAGAGCTGGAAGAATTGGATGATATTCGTTTGTATGATCAGGCTAAGATGGTGCGAGGAGTCCCAGTTTCCTTTTACGAATATGTAAAATCAAGAGAAGTTAAATTGTAGTTTTTTCAGCAAAAATGAAATCACGCAATATTATAAGGGCCAAAATTTTGGAAGTTTTATTTAAGCACCAATATGATTGGGACCGGAAGCACGAGGGAGAGATAGTTCCATACTATGACGTTGAGGTTTCATTAGCATCAACAGATATTGCAAAATTTAGCGGTTTTTCCGAGGAACAGATCGAATCTCAATTGATATTCTTACTGCATCAAAAAGAGGTGAAGTCAGTTCAGGATTATCCAAATGTTTGGTACATGCTAACGCATGAAGGAAATGTTGCCTACTCAGATGATAAATATTTTAAGCGTGCAAAATCAGAAGGAGATGAACGAGTTGGCTTTCTGAGTAAAAAGATTGGGATATTAGTGACGGTTGTGTCTTTGCTTGTTACTGTAATAACTTTGATTATTAATATAAGTACAAACAGGAACGGCGAGAAGCTTGATAAATTGAATGCAAAAATTGATTCAATCGGTAAAAAGCTGAACGAGCGTTGAATTTGTATTGCTTACTAGCGTCAAAAAAATTACGGCCCCGGAAATCCCGAAGCCGTAACGTTGAACCTTGAACTTTAAACGCGGAACGTTTACGAATCCTGTTTGAAGTACATGTAAGCCCAGATACCTGCGCCAATTACCGCGAGACCGCCGAGCACGGTGAAGAAGATCTTCCAGAAGCTGTACGGACGCTCGCCCTGCACTTCGCCGGTGCGGCCGTTGATCATGAAGCGGTACACTTTCTCTTTGTACTTGTACGCGCTCAGCCAGATCGGCAGCAGGATGTGCTTGAACGTAATGTCGTTGTATTCCGTGCGCAGCGTGGTGATCTGCTGCTCGTCGCCGCCGATGTGTTTGCGCACCGTTCCGCGGATCGTGTCATCCATGCGCACCTTCGCCTTGTCAAAACCTTCCTGCACGTCCACCTGGTATTTTTCCGAGATGAAGCCCGTGAGGAATTGTTCGTTGAAGGCAGCGAGGTTTTGCAGGTCCCACGGCTCGAGCTCGTTCGCCAGCTTTTCCGGCAACGATTTGCTCGCGTTTACCAATACGTCGTCGAAGTTTTCATACACCGTTCCGCTCGTCGCCGTCCAGCGCGTTTTGCGTACCTGCCGCGTTTTCGTCTGGCCGTTTTCGGTGTACGTTTCGCTCACGTAATAATGATCGCCGCGCATGCCGGTGTACCACGAGACCGTATTGGAATCGTACGTCCAGTAAGGAATGTACAATCCCTTGATGCGGTCGTTCTCCGCGAATTTTTTCAGATCGTTCGGCGCGAACCACAGCGCGTGCATCCACTCTTTGAATTTCTCGTGGCCCTTTTTCTTGTCGACCGAGAACGGCAGCATGTACTTCGGCTTGATGAAGCTCGAGGTGGTGCCGCCTTTGATCACGAGCGCCGTTCCGCAGAAGGGGCAGTTGTCGGCCGTGACGTTTGGCTGCAGCGTAGTGGAAGAACCGCAACTGTCGCATTTGACGGTCGCCACTTCCATTTTTTCGGCTGCATTTTCCGCATTCGCGAGGAACGCGTGAAAATCGATCTCTTCCGCCGCTACCGGTTCCGCATCCTTGATCTCGTTTTCAGTTCCGCAATAAATGCACTTGAGGCTTTGAACGCCGGGAGCGTATTCCAATAAACCGCCGCAGTCTTTACACTTGATCTTCGACTGTTCGGCGACGTCGTGGGTTTTTTCGGAGAAGTCGTTACTCATGAAAAAAAGGGTCATTAGGACATTCGGTCATTCGTGGATTCGGATCGGATGCGTTGACATGCCGAATAACCGAATTTCCGAATGACCGAATGCGTGTTGGTTTTGTGTGCGTTGGATTAACCTACCGGCGGCGGGGGCGGGGGAGGCGGCGTCATGTTGAAGAGCGCGGCAAGTTCCGGCACCTGTCCTGCAGGCAGCCAGCCGGCCATGCCGTTCTTCCAGACGTTCGTCTCGCGTTTGATGGCGCCGCTGGCGATCATGCCGCGGAAGGCGTTCTCATCGAACGGTCCCTGCTGCTGCCCGTTGACGGCGATGTAATACTGCATCATCGGCGGCGGGGGCGGAGGCGTGTTCTGCTGGTTCTGCATGCCCGTCTGCGGGTTGAACTGGTTCTGCTGGTACATGTTGCCCATCTGGTTGCCCATGCCGAAACCCATGCCCATTCCCATGCCGGCGCCCATGATGCCGCCTGCGTTCGGGTTCTGCGCGGCCTGTTCCATCGCGTTGGCGGCCTGGAACTGGCTGTACGCGCCGAGGTTGCCGACGATGCCCATGCTGGAACGTTTGTCGAGCATCGCTTCCACTTCCGGCGGGAGCGAAATGTTTTCCACGAGAAGCTTCGTCAACTCGATGCCGATGTCGTTGAATTCGCCCTGGATCTTCTTGTGGATCGTCTCGGAGAATTCATCGTAGTTCGACGCCATGTCGAGGATCGGAATTTTGCTGGACGCGACGGCATCCGTGAATCGCGTGATGACGATGTTGCGGAGCTGCTCGGTGATCTCTTCAGTGGTGAAATGCTGGTCGGTGCCTGCAACTTCTTTCAGGAACACTTTCGCGTCCTTCACGCGCATGGCGTAGTTGCCGAACGCACGGATGCGTACCGGGCCGAATTCCGCATCACGGATCATGATCGGATTTTTCGTGCCCCACTTCAGGTTGGTGAACTGTTTGGTATTGACGAAATAAACTTCCGCCTTGAAGGGGCTGTCGAAGCCGTATTTCCATCCTTTCAGCGTGGAAAGGATCGGCAGGTTCTGCGTCTGCAGCGTGTACATGCCGGGCGTGAATGCGTCGGCGATCTGGCCTTCATTGACGAAAACCGCGACCTGCGATTCACGCACCGTCAGCTTTGCGCCGTTCTTGATTTCGTTCTGGTAACGCGGAAAACGCCATACCATCGTATCGTTCGAGCTATCGGTCCATTCGATGATGTCGATAAACTCGTTCTTCAGTTTGTCAAACAGTCCCATGATGATGATGTAGGTTGTGTGTAAGTGTAGCCCGTTGTGGAGCCTTTCAAATGTAGAACAAATTTGCTTCTTCGGAGTTTAAAAAAGGTGAAAACCGGGTACGGTAAACGGGGATTTTTACGCTTTGTGCATGGGACGGAAAAGCAGCATGAAAAGTTACGGGCGGAAAGACGACAGGAAAGTTAAAACGGAGATTTTACTGGACTTCGCTTTCTGAATTCACTATCTTTTGAAAAAGTATAACCCAATTTTAAATTCATCATGGAAAACTTCGCACAAATCGAAACGACCGACGGCACGCGCCTTATTAACCTTCATCACATCGCTTGGATCGAGCCCGTCGGGAATCCCGAAACCGGAACCGCCATCATCCGCCTCATCTCAGCCGTCAATTCCGTCAACTATTTCACGACGACGGGTTCTTACAATGAAACCGTAACGTTGCTGCAGCGCGTTATTGCCTGAGAATCGGCCGCAGATTACGCTGATTTTCGCAGATTCTACTTGCAGAATAATTAACTGTTCCGCGTCATTAAAAAAGGCCGCTCCCGCCTGAATGACGCAGTCGGGCAGGGAGGCGCAGAGAGCGCAGAGATAAATCCGCGCAATCCGCGTAATCCGTGGCTAAAAACGAAAAGCCGGAACCTCTCCCTGGGGCCCCGGCTTTCGAATGAATGGCGCGGAATCAATGCGCAACGACCAGCTTCCGGGTGGCTCGACCGGATTTGGTTTGGATCGTTACGAGGTAAACACCCGCATTCCATTCGGCCACGCTGAACGCTTGAAACAGCGCGGTTTCATTTTTCTCCTGCAGCACCAGCCTGCCGGAAAGATCATGTACTTCAATGCCCTGCAATCCTTCGGCCGCTACTGTGAAATTTTCCGCAGCAGGATTGGGCGCCAGCGTAAAATCAATTGTGGCATTCGCATCTTCCACACCGGCAGGATTGGCCGCAGGGGAAGTGATCTTCACCACCCACCAGTCGCTGGTGTTGACGGTGAACGCGGGCGAATTATCGGGGTGAATCGTTTCGGTGCCCAAATGATAATTCGAATTCTGCACGTCGCCGTTGTTGTTCGAATGCGTGTCGCCGAGCACCGCGATATTGCCGTCGTTCAGCAATGCGATCGCGCACGCCGACTCATCATCCGTTCCGCCGATCGAGCGCTGCCAGTTGAGCACGCCGGAAGCATCGAGCGAGAAAACCCAATAGTCGCTTTTGTTCAGCGAGCCGTGATGGCCCGTCACGTTGCCGTCGTTCGAATAGCTCGTGGCAGCAATGATGTAATTGCCGAGCGTGTCGGTCGTCACCGCGCCGGGATAATCGATGTTGGTGCCGCCGTACTGGTTTTCCCAAAGCAGGTTTCCGCTGTTGTCGATCTTCACGACCCAGCAACCGCCGATGTCCGTCGTGTCGGTGAAGGCGCCGTCACCGTCGTGTGAAGCGTGTGAGCCCAGCAGGATGTAATCGCCGGCAGGTGTTTGCGTGAGGCCGTAGGAATATTCCCAGCCGCTGCCGCCGTAGCATTTTTTCCATTGCACGTTGCCCGCCGCATCGCCTTTCACCATCCAGATGTCGTAGCCGCCGTGCATGCCGGTGACGTCGCTGTCGTTAGAAGAAGTGAGCGCGGTAAACGCAAAGCCGCCGTCGTTCGTCGCCACGATGCCGCTCAGCTGGTCATAGTCGGAACCGCCGTAGGATTTCTGCCAGAGCAGGTCGCCGTTCGCATCCATCTTCACCAGCCAGCAATCCGTCATGCCTTTCGCATTCGTCACGTCGCCGTCCGAAGAATTCGTGTAGCCGCCCGCGATGTACGTGCCGTCGGAAAGCTGCACAACACCTTTGAGCACTTCGTAGCCGCTGCCGCCGTACGTTTTTTTCCATTGCACGTTTCCGGATGCATCCAGCTTGGCGAACCAGT
>CAMLEF010000174.1 GCA_946478675.1 uncultured Flavobacteriales bacterium
ATGATGTTGCCGGTCGGGTAATAATATTTGATCGTGTAATTCTGCTGCGGCGGCTGCGACATGAACGGTTGCAGTCCCATCGTGCCGATGCTGTTCTCGATGCCCGTTGAAAAATTCGAAACCGAAGTTCCGCTGAACGACATGAAGTTGACGGTGATGGAAGAATCCGCTTTGTTGAGCAGGATCTCGAACGAGTTGCTGCCGTTATAACCGGGCGAGTTCGGATCCCAGTAAGGAACGTTCAGGTATTCGACGCAGAACGTATCGGCATTCGCGCGATAATAACACTGCGCGTTGTTGTTGATGCCGAGAAACGTGAGGTCCGCAATGATGCCGCCGATGTAATTGTTTACGCCGCCGGCCGTCGGGATAGGAGGGAAGTTCGCCGCCAGGTTGCCCGGACCGAATTCGAGGTAACCGTTCGAGCCGATCCACACTTTGCTTTCCGTGTACCAGTAATACGGAAACTGGAAGCCGATCTGGATCGGGCCGATGAAGTTGTCGTCGCCGAGGCCGTTCACCAGCGTGCCCGAAGAAGTAATATCGTACCACTGGAACGACGGACCGCCGGGCTCGTTGCTGTCTTTCCAGGTGTAACCGAAGGCATCCGGCCCGCCGGAATTCGCAGCAGCCACCAACGAAGTGAAAAGCGAAACGCCGAGTAGAAGTTTTTTCATAGTGTCAGGTTTACTGTACACTATATTACGAAAAATACACTACAGACAGCTATAGAAAGTTCTTTGTTAAAAACGCCTATGGATTATATCTCGAATTTGGTCGCAAGCGTCGCTAACTGCGGATTGTAAATTGTTATTAGTTGGGTCATAATCCAGACAAGTTATGCCAAGCATGTCTGTCATTATTTTAATGTCCATGCCTCGAGGAACAATAAAAAAAGCTTTCCTTCTTGTGTGTTTTCCTAAAAACATTCCGTATTCAAAGATTACATTATCTCGTGGGATAGATAATCGTTGACCTCTGCTAAAGATTTTATCATCTGGATTAAATACGAAAATTCCATATTCATAATTGGTTAAAATGTCCTCTAAAACCTCAATGTAAGCTCGTCCTGGTTCATCAAATAATCCGTCTGCCCAAGTATCAACATGAGCATCGTGTTTTAGTCCCGATTTGATTTTTCTTGCGATTTGCAAACCTTCAGTAGATGAGCCGATAAAGATTTTTATTTTGGAACCAATTGATGTACCTGTTTCCTCATTTAGAATCTGTCCGGATTTTGCCAATAATTTGTCCAGAGATTGAAATTGGCTTTCAGAAAGTTTTGTTTCATATTTTCTTATGTCCTTACGGCAAGTGTCGCATATTGCATTGGGTCTCATGCTTTTAGTGATATCTTTTTTTGCTTGCATAAAATCAAAAACACATCCATTTTTCGAGGGAGTGTTATGATTGTACTTCTCTGTGAAAAGGAATTTAATTAGAGTCCGTGCAAAGTAATATATAAAATATGCTCTTATTTTATTAGCGGGGATAATTAAGTCAGTAACATTATTTGTAGTTACAATTGCAACTTTCTCGTTGGATTTAGTATGAGCAAAAAGGTTTTTCCAATCATCCGCTGCTAAGGGGTTGTTAGAGACAAATAGAATGTTTGGGTAATATCCTGATAGTTTGCATTTAATCTCGATAGCATTCTCCAAAAACTCATTACCATCATTATCTTCCAGATGGATAAGTTTAAATTTCTGAGTAACATTTCTGTCTACTTTGTGAAAAATAAAATCTTCTTGAATAGCATTTGCGATTGTAATTGCGTCTTCTAAATCATGTTCATATTTATTGTCGAAACTTATAATGTCAAGTGGAAACTTGCTCATAATATGAGTTTGGTTAGGTTAGGGTTATTGATTTTTCATTGCTAACATATAAATAAAACATAAATGCGATTAAGGATTTAAAAAAAATCTTAGATATCTATTATTTCCACGATACCGACCGTTCCTTCCTTGCCGGCGGATCTTTACGAAGCACACGGCGTACGAGCCAGCGCATAAATTTCGGCGGGTAGCTGTAGCCTTTCGATGCGAGGCGCACGCCCATGTTGCCGTAGTCGGAATCGTTTTCCGGCAGCGTCGTGTGCAGTCCGTCGACGTAGCGGTTGTACATGCAGAACGCGGCGGCGACGAGCACGGTGTCGTGAATTTCTTCGTCGGAAGCGCCGGCTTTGCGTGCCTCTTCCACGAGCTCCGGCGTTACTTCGCGTCCGCTGATCTGCACTTTGCCGGCGATCTGCAGCAGCGCTTTCATCTTCTCGGAAACAGGAGCGGTAGCAGGATCTTCACGGAGGCAGGCGATTGCTTTTCCATTGTCGCCAAGATGCGCGTTGACGGAAGCGGCGTGCGACTTATGGCAGAACTCGCAGTTGTTGAGCCACGAAACATAAGCAGCAATCAATTCGCGTTCGCCGGAAGTCAGCGGCGACGGGCCTTTGAGAATCGTCTGTGCGAGGTTGGAAAGCGCGGAGCCGGTCGGGCCTTTGTAAAAAAGCAGCTCGACGATGCCGGGCTGTGGAATATCGGTGCGGATATAAGTCATGCGGGTGATTTTATTCAGGATGCAGGAACGGAAGAAATTCCATAGGTGGATTTCGTGTGATCGTTCATTATCACAAGTTGTATTTCGTTGCGCAACGAATGTAAAATATTCACACCGTTTACGCCGCGTGAAAAATTCAGGAACAACACCGCCGTGTCTTTATTTTTCGATATTTGTGAGAACTCCCATCGAATACATTTTATGACGGTTGCCCGTGTGTTGAATGCCTTTTTCTGCCGGGCGATCGTGTGCTTGCTCCTGTTGCTTTTTCTTCCTTTCCGTGCGCATTCGCAGGAAGCCGATACGAACCAGGTCAACGATTATCTCTCGAAGATCTGGCCGATGCATTTCCGCGATATCGACTCGGCGCTGAACCTTTCCGGCTATTGTTACCAGCAGGCGATGCGTACGCCGAACCTCACGCTGCGGATGCGCTCGCTGCACATGCTGGGCGTGATCGAGCAGGAAAGCGGCGACTACCAGCATTCCATCGTGCACCTCGATTCCGCGATCATGCTGGCGAAACGGCTGAACGATGAAAAGCGTCTCGGGCATTTGTACAATTCCATCGGGATGAGCTATCACCTTGCCGGCAACTATCGGCTCGGCATGGAATACGTGCTCAATTCGGCGAAGATCAAAGAGAAGATCGGCGATGTTTCCGGCACGATCACGACGTACATCAATATCGCGTCGCTGCACATGGAGCAGTCGGATACGAACAACGCGCTGAAGTACGCGCAGGATGCTTACGACTTCTGCTATAAGAACAAGGTGACGGATTATTATCCCGAAGTGAACGACGCGATGGGCCGTGTGCTCGTGTATTCCGGCGATACGGCGAAAGGGAGAATGTATCTTCTTAAAGCGCTCGATTATTCCACCACCGCAAAACAGCCGCTGAAATCGCTTTCGACGCTCGAGCAGCTCACGACCCTGGCCATTCATAAACGTGATACGGCAGAAGCCCGTCGTTACCTTGCGCAATTCGATGAAGCCGCACGTTCCGCCAACGACCGCGCGCATCTGCCGCTGCTGTATTTCGGTTACGCGCAGTATTACTTCCTGAAAGGAAATTTACATTCCGCAGAAAAATTCATTCGCATCAGCATCGGTCTTTCGGAAAGCCGCGAGAAGCCGCGCCTGCTCGCCGACATGTACCAGGTGTATGCAAAGATCCTGCGCGCAGAAAACAAAACCGGCGAAACGATCGAAGCGCTCGAGCGTTTGTCGCAGCTGAAAGATTCGATCAACACGATCGACAAAGAAGAAGCGGCGCGACGGATCAGCGCGGAGTACGAAAACCAGAAACAGGAAAAAGAGATCCATCGCCTCAGCGAAGAGAAGCTCGCCAACGAAAGCGAGATCCGCCAGAAAAATCTCTGGATGGTGATCGTGATCGCGGGATTGCTGCTGATCTCCGTATTGCTGTTCGGCGTGCTGCGCGTGTATCGTCGTAACCGGAAGAACATGGTGCTGCTGCAGCTGAAGAACAAGGAGATTGAGATCAAGAACAGCATCATCACGAATCGCAACCAGGATATTTCCGACAGCATCAATTATGCCCGCCGCATCCAGGACGCACTGCTCACTGATGGGAACGAGATCCGCTCGCTGTTCCCGGAATCGTTCATCCTCTATAAGCCCAAAGACATTCTCTCCGGCGACTTTTACTGGTTCGCGGAAAAGAACGGCAAGAAGATCATGGCGGCGGCCGATTGCACAGGGCACGGCATTCCCGGCGCGCTGCTGAGCATTGCCTGCAACTCGTTCCTCAACGACATCATCAACCACGACGGCATCACGGAGCCTGCGAAAATCCTCAGCGAATTACGTTTCCTCGTGATCAAATCGCTCAAGCAAACCGGCGCGCACGGAGAAACGAAAGACGGTCTCGATATTTCGCTCATCGTGATCGACGAGCAAACGCGTACGGTGGAATTTGCCGGCGCGAAGAGCCCGTTCTGCATCGTGCGTTTTGAAAACGGGAAACCGCAGCTGGAAAAGATCGACGGTGATCGCCGGCCGGTGGGTTATTATCTCGGCAGAGGATTGCCGTTCACGAATCACACGCGCACGTATCAAACCGGCGACCGCTTCTACATTTTCACCGACGGCTATCCCGATCAGTTCGGTGGCGGCGTGAATAAAAAATACCGTCGACAAACGCTGCTGACGTTGCTGGAATCCATCGCGCATTTACCGATGCAGGAGCAGGAAAAAGCGTTGCTGGAAGCGCATTATGAATGGAGAGGGGAAGAGGAGCAGACGGATGATATCCTGGTGATCGGGGTGCAAGTGTAAAAAGGTTATTAAAAACGAAATCCCCCGATCGCTCGGGGGATTTCTCCTGTAATTCGCCGGGGACTTACGGGTCCCGCAGCACTATTCTTATCCGAGATACGTCTTGAGCAGTCGGCTGCGTGACGTATGTTTCAATCGGCGGATGGCTTTCTCTTTGATCTGGCGGACGCGCTCGCGGGTGAGGTCGAAGCGTTCACCGATCTCTTCCAGCGTGAGAGCGTGTTCGCCGTTGAGGCCGAAGTAGAGACGTACGACGTCGGCTTCGCGGGCGGTGAGCGTCGAGAGCGCGCGTTCGATCTCTTTGCGCAGCGACTCGTTGATGAGCGTGTTCTCCGGGCTCGGCGTGTCTTCGCTCTGCATCACGTCGTACATGTTGCTCGTGTTCTCGTCGCTGGTAGCGAGCGGAGCGTCCATCGAGACGTGACGGCCGGTATTGCGGAGCGCTTCCTTGATGTCTTCGGGCGAAAGCTCCAGGGCGGTCGCAATTTCATCGGCGCTAGGCTCGCGTTCGAATTCCTGCTCAAGGCGCGCGAACGTTTTATTGATCTTGTTGATCGAGCCGATCTTGTTCAGCGGAAGGCGAACGATACGCGATTGTTCGGCCAGCGCCTGCAGGATCGACTGGCGGATCCACCATACGGCGTAGGAAATGAATTTGAAACCGCGGGTCTCGTCGAAACGCTGCGCCGCTTTGATCAGGCCGAGGTTGCCCTCATTGATCAGGTCGGGGAGGCTCAGGCCCTGGTTCTGGTACTGCTTCGAAACAGAAACAACGAAACGCAGGTTGGCGTTCACCATCTTCGCCAGCGCAAACTGATCATTTTGCTTGATCCGGCGGGCGAGTTCCACTTCTTCTTCCGCAGTGATCAGGTCGACACGACCGATCTCCTGTAAGTACTTGTCGAGCGAGGCTGTTTCCCGGTTGGTAACCTGCTTTGAGATTTTTAGTTGGCGCATCATAGGGGTATGCTAGAAAGTATTAGTGTTTCGATAGAATGCCGTTGTTTGGGGGTCAAATATGTTCGGTTTACGACGAATGCGGTAAAAAGTTACGAATTGTCAGGAAACTGTTGATAAGAAAAAAGTTTCTAAATGACTGTAGGCACAGCGATTAATGGAAACGCCGCAACGGCGCGGGTTGCATCGTGTACGAAGGAGGCGGGATCCAATGATGGGTTGTTTCATAAAAGCGGTTCTTTACAGCTTAATCCCATAGCCCGCAAAAAGTAACCCGCGGCGCAGGAATCGTTCTGTTTTATAACGCGGATTCCCGGAAAGGAACAGCGCGTGTTGATTTTTTGAATTCCTGCGTCTTACTTTACGAATGATGCGTTTGCAACTGCGTTTCCACATTGTGTTCTTCCTGCTTCTTGCGACAAGCTCGATCGCCCGCGCGCAGATTTATCTGCACGTGAGTATTTCCGACAGCGTTACGCGCGAAGCGTTACCGTTCTGCACGTACCTCATCAAAGGCACGACAAAAGGCGGTGTCGCCGACGATAAAGGCTTCGTAACGGTGAACACCGAACGTCTCCCCGTAACGCTCGTTTTCTCGATGATCGGTTATCGCACGAAGCTCGTCACCGTAACCAATGCCGACCAACCCGTGCGCGTGCTGCTTTCGCCTTCTGCGCTCCTGATGAAGCAGGTGACGATCCATGCGGAGCCCGTGCAAACCTGGCATCCCGACGACGCGTGGACGTTCATGGATTATGAATTCTACGATGACTACATTCTTGCGCTCGTGGCGATGCAGGGAAAAAAAGGTCATTATCTCGTGCTGCTCGATACGCTGGGAAATACGGTCGTTTCGCTCCGGATCAAACAGCATCCCGATTCGCTCTTCACGGATTGCCTGGGAACGGTGCAGCTCTGTTGCCACGACAGCTTTTACCAGGTGTATTACGATTACGAAAAACTGTCGCTGCCGTATGCGTCTTCGGGCGATGAATTCAGGGCGACAATGTTGCCTTGCCGCTGCCGGCTCGGGCCGTATTATTACTTCAGCTTCTCCTCGTATCACGGGCAAAAGCTGGATTACTATTACATCAACTGGTATGAGAAAGGAAAGTATCATCCGTTCTACGCCATTCACGACAGCGCGCGCATCGCTGCGTTCAACGAAGATTACGACATCCGCTATTTCCTCATGCGCCGGAGGATCTACCACGAATACAACGAGCCGGTCGATTCGCTGGTGGGGCATATGGATCAGTATCGCGCGCAGCTCACGCTTTCCGATCGCGAGCAGCAATGGTTGTCGCCGGTCGCTTCGCCGCTGGTGACGCTCGGTAACGTAGCGTGGATCGTGAACCCGCTCGATTCGACGCTCTGCTCGTACACCGGCGCGGGACGCTGCAGCGACAGCACATTCTTCTCGTGCCTGCGCATTCCCGGCTGGCACAGCGATGAGTTGTACGCCGACATTCCCGCCCGCGCACTTTACGGAAGAACCACCGGCAAAGACGGCATCTCCGTTTTCGTGAAGATCGATCCGCATTCCGGCAAAGAGATCGCGCGCACCACGGTGGAGAAATATCCTTACCTCACGCACCCGCGCATTCGTGGCGGACAGCTGTTTTTCCTCTGGAAAGATCCATACTCCGAACAGCCTGTGAAGCTGCGGACGATGAGTTTGTGAGGACGAAAATCTAATTCATAACAGAAATTGTATATGAACTGATTTAGATTTTTCGTGAGTTGGTTTTTAAAGCAGTTATTGAATTAAAAAGCTAACGTATAATGAAGGACTAACCTTAGAAAATTGAATCCCTTGACTGAAGTTGTCTGCAATTGTCCATGGATTTGTAAACCCTCCGCTTGGAAAATGGTTGTATTGAACTCCTTGTTGTATCCCTCCTAGTTTGTAATAGTTCAGAGAGTAACTTAATTCCCCGCCGAGGTAAACGAAGCGTATGACATGAGCTTTGATTCCCAGAAAAGTATTGACCCCCATGAAAAAACCTCCCGGTGTCGTGGAGGTATAATTTGTGTAACGAGTTCGATCTGTATTGTCTATAATGTAATCTGACCAATGCATAGGGCCATATTGTTGAAAGGTCACCCCTCCTCCGGTGTATAAGAATAAAGATGTACGATGAAGAATTATGTATTCCAGCGCTGTCCCAAATCGGTAAAAGTTTTGTCGGATAGTATCATCTTTCGTTACGTTAGCTGATGAACTGATGCCGGCAGCTTGAGCTAATGAATCATTCACTCCGTTAAAATGGCTGTATAGTCGAATTGCTGTAAGGCCGAACTCTGCTCTTAAAGCAAGATTCTTGTTGATATAGCGGCGAGGCACTAAACTAACAGAAAACGAGCGGTCGTTTTTCCGTCCAAAATAGTCATAGTGGTTGGCTATTGGAAATACCCACGTATCAAGTAAAGGTTGACTTAATTGTGCTTCAACGCTATTTATACGGGCTTCAATTTCCCATTTTCTTAATGTGTCGGAAGGAAACTGTGCCATGCAATGAATAATACCGATAAAATATGTTGCTGTAGCAAAAAATAGTTTTTGCATAGTAAAGTAGTGTAGGAATAGAGTTTAAGAGAAATGGACGTTTTATTAATTAAAGTAGATAAATATCTATTCTTTGCAATATGCTTTAGTTGATGTCTAATGTCAAGCCATGTTGAAAACAAGTCAATCCACCCAATGAAAAAGTCCCGCTCACTTTCATGAACGGGACTTTTCTCTTTATCGAGAACTCCGCTTACTGTTGCGGCGGGTTCTGATGTTGCGGTTTGTCGTGGCGCGGCTTGTCATGACGCGGCTTGTCGCCTTGCGGACGCGGCGGGCGCTCCTGGAAGCCTTCCGGTTTCGGGAGAAGCACTTTGCGCGAGAGGCGGAACTTGCCGGTCTTCGGATCGACTTCGATCAGCTTCACTTTCACGACATCTCCTTCTTTGATCACGCCTTCCATCGTTTCGAGGCGGCGCCATTCGATCTCAGAGATGTGGAGCAGGCCGTCTTTGCCGGGGAGGAATTCCACGAATGCGCCGAAGGGCATGATGCTCTTCACTTTGCCTTCGTAGATCTCGCCGACTTCCGGCATGGTCGTGATGCCTTTGATGCGGGCTACTGCGCGGTCGATCGAATCTTTGTTCGTAGAAGCGATATCGACGATACCGAATTCGCCTTTCTCTTCGATGTTGATGATCGTGCCGGTTTCGCGCTGCATCTCCTGGATGATCTTGCCACCGGGCCCGATAACGGCGCCGATGAATTCGCGCGGGATGGTGAGCTGGATGAGTCGCGGAGCGTGCGCTTTGAATTCTTCACGCGGGGCGCTCATCGTCTTCATCATTTCGCCGAGGATGTGCGCGCGGCCTTCCTTCGCCTGCTCGAGCGCCTGTGACATCACTTCATACGGCAGACCGTCCACTTTCAGGTCCATCTGTACGGCGGTGATGCCTTT
>CAMLEF010000175.1 GCA_946478675.1 uncultured Flavobacteriales bacterium
GTGGCGGTTGCGACCGATCGTTAGCTCGGCAGCATGATTGATCGCCATGATCTCGAAATCGGAAATATCGTGGCGTTCGTTGCGGTTTGCTTTTGCAGCGATGATCGCGCTCGGCACCGTGCGGAAGATTGCTTCGAGAATGCTGTCGAGCTGGCGGATGCGCGTCACGTCGATAAAGCTGATGACCACGCCGTCGATCTTGCGGTCGTAACGTTCGTACGGCACGATGCGCAGAATGCAGATGGAATCATCGACGGCGACTTCGCGCTCGGCAGGCATCCCGGAGCGGATCACCTGGCGGATGTCGCCGATGAAGTCGACGCCTTTGAAACGTGTAGTGATGTCGACGATGGAACGGTGCACGTCGGAAGGGATCAGGTTCACCATGCGCGTAACGCTCGGACTGAATTTCTTCACGATGAAATTTTTGTCGACGAGGATCTGGCCGATATCGGAATTGCGGAAGTAATTGTTCAGGTCGTCGTTCAGCTCGATCAGTTCCTTGATCTTGAGCTGGTGCTCGACGCTCAGCGTATGCAGCTCTTCGTTCAGCGATTGCAATTCCTCGTTGCTGCTCTGCAGCTCTTCGTTGGTGGAAACCATTTCCTCGTTGGCGCTTTGCAGTTCTTCGTTGGCGGCTTCCATTTCTTCGATCAGCGCCTGCAGGTTTTCGCGCGTATCCCGCAACTCGCGCTCGAGCTCTTCGATGCGTTTGGTTTCGTGCTCCGTGATCTCGCGAACCGGGTTATCGGAAGACGATTCGACACGCACCTCTTCTTTTAGCACGACGAAAACAAATTGCTGCGCGAAACTGGAGTGATGGAGATATGGTTTTACGATCACGTCGACAATGCGCACTTTATCGCCCTGGTGAAGCTTGACGCCTTTCTGCGACATCGGGCGGTTCTCCTGTATCGCACGGCGAACAATGGCGCTTATAACGACGGCAAGATCGGGATGCACCAGCTTGAGCAGGTTGAAATTGAACTGCTCCTGCGGAAACCCGAGATAGCTTTTGTAATTGCCGATCGCCTGGCGCACGTCGAAATTCAGGTCGATGAAAATGCCGGCATAGGCCTCGTCTTCGAGCAGCGTCTCCTTGAAGAGCTCACCGAGATGCTGCAGCGGGTTCTTCGCTTTGACTTCCGTGACGGTACGAACGAGCGCATTTTTATCGAACGGCTGGAAATATGGTTGCTGCTCGTACAAGCGCGCTTTGCTGATGCATTTATAAATGCGCCACTTCTTGTCGATCTCTTCCAGTGAAGAGCGCAGCACGTCGACATGCTCGCTCGGCCCGACGAAAAGATAGCCGTTCAGGTTGAGCGCGAAATGCAGCTTTCGCAAAATGCTTTTCTGCGCGTCGGCGTTGATATAGATGAGCATGTTGCGGCAGCTCACGAGATCGAGCCGTCCGAACGGCGGATCGCGCAGCACGTCATGATGGGAGAAGACGACCATTTTCCGGATGTCGGGCTTGACGCGGTAATTGTCGCCGTCAGGCTCGAAACATTTCGCGATACGCTGGCCGGAAACCACATCAATGATAGAACGCGGGTAAACGCCTTTCGACGCAATCTCGAGCGCGTCACGATCGATATCGGTAGCGAAGATCTTCACCGTCATGTCCCGCAGGCCGTAACGCTCCATGTACTCATGAAAGAGGATCGCGAGCGAATACGCTTCTTCGCCGCTGCTGCAGGCCACGACCCAAACCTTAATTGTATCACGCGGCTGCTTGCCTTTGAAGATCGCGGGAATGACTTCGTCGCGAAGAATGTCGAACGCTTCTTTGTCGCGAAAAAAATTCGTGACGTTGATCAGGAAATTCTGCGCAAGAATTTTGATCTCCGCTGCATTATCCTGGAGCAGTGATAAATATTCCTGCGTGCTGGAAATGTTCAGCTCCGCCATGCGCTTCGACAGTCGCCGGATCAGCGTCGGATGTTTGTAATGGCTGAAATCCTGGCCCGCCACTTTGCGGATCAGCTGGATGATCTCGCTGAGCACGACTTCATCGCTGTGTGTATTCAGGCGAAGCGAGCGCATCGAATGCGGATCGTTGATATAATCGATGAGCTCGGCGATCATGTGCTGCGGCGGCAGGATGAGGTTGGCTACGCCGGCAGCGATCGCGCTATCGGGCATCCCGGAAAAACCGGAAGTAGCAGGTTCCTGCACGATGACGATGCCGCCTTTTCCGGAGATCGCGGTTACACCTTGCGTCCCGTCGGTGCCTGTTCCGGAAAGCACGATGCCGATCGCATCTTTACCATATTCATCCGCCATCGAAGTGAAAAGAAGATCGATGGTATGATTGACGACTGCCGCTTTCTCTTTGTCGTGCAGCACCAGCCTGCCGGATTTCACCATCATCGTTTTTTTGCTCGGCAGCAGGTACACGCAATCAGGCATCAACGCAGCGCCATCGGTTGCTTCGATCACCTGCATTTTGGTGTGACGCGCGAGCAGCTCGGGCATGAGGCTTTTATAATCCGGTGAAAGATGCTGTACGATCACGAAAGCAAAACCGGTATTCACCGGCGCATTCGAAAGCAACAAATTAATCGCTTCCAGCCCACCTGCCGAAGCGCCTATTCCCACTACGTAAAATGGAGCCTGGTATTCTTTATTTCTTGCAGACATTTTCTTTACCTGTGAGGTTAGACTTTTTTGCACGGCGTTCTTTTTTGCGCAACCAAAAATAGAGGCCGTGGTCCTGTTTATTTCCTATTAACAGGGATGATATTTTTTGTGCCGCTGCATGTATTGCAGACGCAACACCTCATGAGTGTGGAAATGTGTGGAACTTTTTACACACCTTATCGGGTCCTGTCAGCCGGCTTTCATTTGGGAAAACGAATAAATGCCGCTGCACGCTGTATATAGTCCAAAAACCCTGCCGACGACTTTTCAGCGTGGCTGTTGAAATGACTTTACAACTATAGTACAGGAAAACAACTTTGTTCTAATCGGTGAGAATCTTAACTGCGTTCGCGATGTTGTTTCCGCGATGATTGCGTTTCATCAGGCGATACATGCGCACGTCGGTGATCACCGCATGCAGATCGAAGTTGAGGCCGATCGCCGTGAAGAAGCCGTTGAAATCGTAATCCTTCACCTGGTTGTAAACCATCTTGCGGTAACCGACGATCGCTTTCAATCCGAGAAAACGCATCGGTTTGAACGTGGCCGACATGCCGAAGTTGACGAACACCAGTGCGCCGCTCTGCCTTGCGATCGTTTGATTCGTGGTGATGTTTCTATCCTCGAAACGATTTACGCCCGCGCCGATCTCGAGCGGCATGCCGAGCGAAAGAAAACGCTTGTCGGAATAAATCAATTCGGTGTTGAGGCTGCCGTAGTTGAGACGCACGAAACGGCCGTACTCCGCACCTTCGGATGTATAATCGAAGACGCGGAGACGATCGTGCATGTTGTAGTAGCCGAGTGTGAGCCGCAACTTTTCACTGAGCAGCACGCCGATATCGAAGCCGTTGATCGCAAGCGCCTGCTTCTGGTAAAACGTGACGCGGTTATCGAGCTTGACCTGCGGACGCACGAGCTTGATGCGGACAATGTCCAGCGAATCGCGAACGTATTTTGCCGCATCGAACGTCTGCGCTTTTGCGGTCAGCGCCATCAGCAGCATCACTGCGCACCACAGCTTTTTCATGTGTCTATTTCTTATCCTTGACAGGCTCCTGCTGCTTTCCCATTTTAGCGGCCAGCTGCTCGTCGGGCGTAACATTGCTCATGCCCACCTGCACTTTGTTTTTAAACCCGGAAACCACCATGTCTTTATCGGCCATCAACGCCTCGTAACCGTCTTTCGCCACGTCGGCAGGATTCGCCATTTCTTCCTGCATGATCTTCGACGATTCCATATGCGCTTTGCGGAAGAAGTCGGTGGCGGTAGCGCCGGGCAGCAGCGCGGTCACTCCTACTCCTTTATCTTTTAATTCGTAACGGATCGCTTCGGAGAACGACTGCACGAACGCTTTGGTGCCGTGATAGATCGACTGCCAGGGCCCCGGCGATTTGCTGGCGATGGAAGAAAGATTGAGCACTTTCCCTTTTCCGCGCTTCACCATATCCCGCACAAACAGTTTCGTCAGCACCACGAGGCTCGCCACGTTCAGGTTGATGATCGACAGTTCCATCTTCAAATCCGTCTCGACGAATTCGCCGTACAAACCGTGACCGGCGTCGTTCACGAGCACGTCGACATCGACACCGCGGGCTTTCGTCTCTTCGTACACTTTAAAAGCGTTTTCCACTTCGAAAAGATCTTTCGCCATGGCAATCACGCTGATCTTGTACTGCTTTTCCAGTTCTGCGGAAGTTTTCATCAGCTCTTCTTCACTGCGCGCAACGATCACCAGGTCGTACCCGTCTTTTGCGAAAAGTTTTGCCAGCTCATACCCGATGCCGCTGGTGGCGCCGGTAATCAATGCTGTTTTGTTTGTGTTCATTGTGAAATCTGTATAGATATGCCCGCCCGGTTCAAGGAACATGCCGCAGCGCCTCTCCTTCGACAAGGAAGATCCGGCAGTGTCCACAAGTGGAAATTTCTCCGCGATCCGTGCAACCGCCACACCGTTCCGGGGAAAAAATCAAGCCGTCGTAATACGTAACCTGAAAGTTACCTATATTTGCGTAACCTAAAAGTTACTCATTATGCAACGCGACATTATACACGAATGGTTCTACCGGCATTCCCCGGAGAAAGTCTGGAATTTCCTTACGGAGCCCGGGCTGCTGGCCACCTGGCTCATGGAAAACGACATTCGCCCGGAAGTCGGCCACCGGTTTCGCTTTAAAACGAAATCGCGCCCGGGCTTCGACGGGAATATTTTCTGCGAAGTGCTGGAAGTGATCCCGCAGCAACGATTAACGTATACCTGGCGCGGCGGGCCTTCTCCCGGCAAGATCACTCTGGACACCGTTGTCACCTGGACGCTCACGGCGAAAGACGGCGGCACCTTGTTGCGGCTCGAGCACAAAGGATTCCGCGGCATGAAGAATTTCATCGCATACCTCGTCATGAACAAAGGCTGGCAGCTGATCGGCAAACGTTTCCTTCAACATCTCGACGCGCAACGATGAAAACTTCCTTCGATGCTTTCCAGGTAGTGGCCGACCCCAGCCGCCGGCATATGCTGAAGCTGCTGACCAAAGACCGCATGACGATCAATGCGCTCGCCGAAAATTTCGACATGAGCCGTCCCGCAGTTTCCAAGCACGTAAAAATCCTTCACGATGCAGGCTTCATCGCTATAGAAGAAGCAGGTCGTGAACGTTACTGCCTGATCTGCGAAGACGGCTTCCGCGAATTGCAGGACTGGCTCAGCTATTTCGACCGCTTCTGGATGAAACGTCTTCGCAGGCTGGAGCAGGCGCTCGATGCCGTTGAGAAAAAAAGCAACACAAAACGGGTAAAGCGTAATAAAAGATGAAACTCTGCTCCACTTTCCTTTCTATGCTTAGGTGACGAAGCTCATGAACTGCTCTAACTTGACGAAGATCACCACGTTCGTGTAAAACGGTCATATTTTGCGCACTGCGGTATTATTCACTTTGCATCAAGAATAATACCTCATGAAAAAATACCTGACCCTAAACCTGCTGTTACTGCTATTGTCTTATAAGACAATGCATGCACAGGCCCCCACGTGCTCGCCCTCCGTGCCGTTCCATATTGTCGACCTTCGCGGCAATCCGACCGGCAGTTGGGTTTCTCCCGGCCACTCGCGCAACGGCAACTGCTGCAGCACGAGCTCTCCCGATCGTTGCACCTCGTTCGAAATTTTTGTCGACACCGGCGCAGCGATGATCAGCTTCGAAATTGCATCGGGAGCGATTCCTCCCGGTTCGATGTTTTACCAGATCAACTGCGGCCCGCAGGTCCCGGTAGGACAACCGATCTGCATCACCGGCCCCGGCCCGCACTTCCTGACGTTCTGCAAACCGGGCAACAACCAAAACACGTATCGCGTCACGTCGATCGCAAAGCCGACTTTCCCGCCGGATGATACGGTGCGCATTGGCTGCTCTCACCCGATCCCGGTACTCGGCATGGTGGAAAGCTCCGTAACGTGGAATTCTATTTTCCCCGGCGCACCCGGCGCATACAACAGCTATCTCAACTGCACGTCGAACTGCGACACGTCGATCTACACGCCGGCCATCAACGCTCCGCCGTATGTAGAATATCTCGTCTGCGGCAACCCGATCGCAACTCTTTGCGGTTACGTTGCGATTTGCGACACCGTTCGTATTTATAATGAACAGCCGCTTTCCGTTACGGCCTCTCCGAACCCCGCAGGATTCTGCCAGGGCGGTCCCGGCGTAACGCTTACCGCAAGCGCAACCGGCGGCCTCGCTCCTTACTCTTATGTATGGCGCGATCAGTCGCTCACGCAAACCTGCACCGGCACTTCCTGTCTTGCGACCAACGCAGGAGCATATTCCATCGAAGTGCGCGACCAGCTTTATGATTCTACGTATTGTCCCGCTGCTTTCGTCAGCGCAACGGTGGTGGTTACTCCTCCGCCGGTGGTGAATGCGGGACCCGATCAAACGCTTTGCCCCACGAATCCCGTCGTCATCCTGAACGGAAGCGTCCAATATGCAACGGGCGGAACCTGGAGCGGCGGCGCAGGAACATTTAACCCGAATGCAGTCTCTTTACTTACTGCCTATACTCCGACGCCCGCTGAAATTGCAGCAGGACAGGTAACGCTGACGCTCACTTCTACAGGTGCAGGCGGCGGATGCTCAGACAACGCCGACCAGGTAACGATTTATTTTCCTCCCGCACTCGTTGTTAACGTCGCTGACATAAACGTCGGTTGCAACGGCGGCAGCGGCACGCTTACTTCTACGGTTTCCGGCGGCACCGCTCCTTATTCCTATCAATGGAACACCGGCCAGACCAGCACGTCGATCACCGCAGGACAAGGTTCGTATTGTCTTTCCGTCACCGACAACCTCGGTTGCACTGCGACGGATTGCGGAACGATTACTTCACCTGCCGCACTGAACATTTCCATGTCATCGACGGCCTGCACGACCAACGGCGGCACCGACGGATCAGCCAGCGCAACGGTAACCGGCGGCACCGCTCCTTATTCCTACAGCTGGAGCAACGGCGGCACGACGCAAACGATCACCGGTCTTGCGTATGGCGCTTACCAGGTAACGGTAACCGACAACAACGGTTGCTCGATCGTTTCCAGTGTTGTCGTCAACGAACCGCGCTGCAACAGTTTCCTGGTTAGTGTTTCCGGCAATCCGATTTCCTGCTCCGACGGCAATGACGGTTCTGCAACGGCAACCGTGATCATCGGAACACCGAACTATACGTACCAGTGGAATGATCCGCTGCTCCAGGCAACGGCAACGGCCAGCAATCTTACGAGCGGTGTTTACCAGTGCCTCGTGACGGACGCGCTCGGCTGCATCGCTGCGGTGAACATCAGCCTCACGCAACCCGCAGCGCTCACCAATACGATGACGCATACGAATGCTTCTTCCATCGGTGGCAACGACGGCTCCGCGGCTTCCAACGTCAACGGCGGCACTCCCGGTTATACCTACACGTGGAGCAACGGCGGCAACACCGCTTCCATCTCTTCATTGACGGCCGGCACGTATTCGCTGGTGGTTCATGACACACACAATTGCACGCTTGTCGACAGCGTTCTCATCAACCAGCCGCCGTGCAACAACCTTACGGCCGGCGTCGTTTCCAGCAATGTCAGCTGCAACGGCGGATCGAACGGCACAGCTTCCGTCATCGTTCTCTTCGGCAACAATCCGCTGAGCTACCTGTGGAGCACCGGCGAAACGACTTCTTCCGTCAGCGATCTTGCAGCAGGCAATTATAACGTAACGGTGACCGACGGTTCGAACTGTTCCACCTTCGTCAACTTCTCCATCACGCAACCGGCGCCGCTGAGCGTTTCTCTTGCTCCGACCGACATTCGCTGTAACCACACGAACGACGGTACGATCGAACTGACGGTTAACGGCGGTACGTTCCCCTACTCATACATGTGGTCGAACGGCCTCACGGTTGAAGACCAGGTGAACCTTTCCAACGGTACGTACAGCGTAACTATTACGGACGCTATGGGTTGCGTTACGAATGGAACTACTGCTATCGTTCGTCCCGCGCCGATCAGCATTTCTTCGGTGATCACCCCGGTTACCTGCAACGGCGGCAGCAATGGCGCTGTCGATGCAACGGTGAGCGGCGGTATCGCTCCTTATACGTACAGCTGGTCGAACGCGGCAACGACGCAAGACATTTCCGGTCTCGTGAAAAACGAATACCTGCTGACGGTTACCGACGCGAACAATTGCGTAACGGCTCCGTTCAGCTCGCTCGTCGATGAACCGGATACGGTGAAAGTCGGAAGTGCAGTTGCAGTTTGCCCGGTTCCCGGCAGCGGCCTTTCACAAGTGACTTTCACGGCCACCGGCGGTAATACGGGTTCTTATCAATTCTCTGTAAACGGCGGAACTTCTTATCTCGGTTCGGGCGTTTACAACACGCTGCTGCCGGTCGACAGCTCGTACACCGTCATAGTGCGCGACACGTTCGGTTGCGTGGCTCCCGCGTCGGTAACGCTAAACATTGCACCTGCTGTAGATATCGTAACGGTGGCGTACCCGTCCTGTATTCCTGACGGCGCATCGGCTGTTCCGGTGAACCTCACGGTAACCGGCGGCAACGGCGGATTGCTTTCCGCTTCGTTTGACAACGGCGCAACGTGGCAGGCTCCGGGTGTGTACAGCACTTCACTCGCAACCGGCGCATCGTATTCGATCATCGTGAAAGATTCTTCAGGATGTAATTCCGTCACGGAAAATATTTCACTCTCGACCGACATCGTTCTTGCCGGAACAACTTCCGCTTATGCAGGCGGTTTCCAGATCTCCTGCGCAGGCGCTTCTACCGGTTCGATCGATCTTTCTGCGAACGGCGGTACCGGCGGTTACAGCTACAACTGGTCCAATGCGGTAACGACGCAGGATCTTGCGGCTGTTCCTGCAGGAACTTATTCTGTCGTCGTCAGCGACAACAGCGGCTGTGCCGATACGATCGCTTTCACATTGAACGAACCGGCAGCACTTACCGGCACTGTTGTTCCGACTGCACTTTATAACGGTTATGCGATCAGCTG
>CAMLEF010000176.1 GCA_946478675.1 uncultured Flavobacteriales bacterium
GATCGACGCTATCAACAACGACATCATGACGATCAAGCGCGATATCGTGGAGGAGCTCGAACAGCAGGGCATCAATCACTACATCATCATCGGCGAGAACGTGCTGAACTTCCATTATTCCGACGACAGCTATTACGAGGAATGGATGGAAGATCTCGAAGACGGCTGGATCGCGTTCATCAATTTTCAGCCGCACGTGCTCGAAGAAATGAAACGCGCCCGCATCGACTGGTATGTTAATTGGGGCGGCAAGCTCGATCATCTTCCCTGGCGCACGTACCAGCCGCAACAGCTGTACCGCATCGTCGAAGAAGAAATCCGCAAACGCCTCGGTTAATTGAGTCGGGAGTTTTGAGTCCGGAGTTCGGAGTTTATTAATCTGAATTACTTCAAACTCCGAACTCCTGGCTCCCAACTCAGAACTATCTTTGTTTCGTGAATCCCGAGGTAAAGCGAAAGCACGTGTTGTCCGGTCATGCCGGTTCGGTTTATGCGTTGGAGAACGGATTTTCTTCCGGAACATTTCTCAGCGGCAGCAGCGATAAGCTAGTTGTCGAATGGAATCTTGCGGAAAGCAGCAGCCGGGTATTGGCGAAATTTCC
Organism: uncultured Flavobacteriales bacterium; assembly: GCA_946478675.1. The sequence continues at coordinate 603 of CAMLEF010000176.1, forward strand.
GGCGCCGGTGTATGCGTTGCTGGCTTTGCAGGAGAAACAACTGTTGCTAGCGGGCACAGGAGCAGGCAGCGTACACGTGATCGACGTTGCGGAAAAAGCGGAAACGAAAATCCTGCAGCTGCATAAAGCGCAGGTTTTTGATCTGGCGGTTTCGAAAAAACACCGGCTTCTTTTTTCCGCGGGCGGCGACGGGCAGCTCTGCGTTTTTTCGCTGGAGAATTTCGATTTCATCCGCGCGAAAGTACTTTGCAAAGAGAAAGTCCGCGGGCTGGCCGTGAGCCCGGATGAAGCGCTGCTGGCCGTAGCGAGCGGCGACGGCAACGTCCGCATCTTCTCGCTGCCGGAAATGGAAGAGCGTTTTGTTTTTCACGCGCATGATCTTTCTGCGAATTGCGTCGCCTGGCATCCGAATGGCAAACTGCTGCTCAGCGGCGGGCGCGATGCGTATCTCCGCGCATGGGAAACGGAAAACAATTTCGCGAAGCATTCGGAAGTTGCTGCGCACAACTATGCGATCTACCGCATCGTGTTCCAGCCGGAAGGAAAATTATTTGCAACTGCCAGCCGCGACAAGACGGTGAAATTGTGGGATGCAGCTTCCCTGCAATTCCTGCTGCGCATCAACAAAGAAAACTTCGACGGGCACGTGAATTCGGTGAATGCGTTACTGTGGAAGGATGAAGGATTGATTTCTGCGGGAGATGATAGGAGTGTGATGGTGTGGGAATGCCAGGCTTCGATACGCTCCGCTACTCAGCCTGACATTCCGTAGTAGAGGGGACCGTCTTCACCACTCTGTCTGACAGTCCGTAGTACAGAGCACAAATTCCGCTACTCAGCCTGACATTCCGTAGTAGAGGGGACCTTCTTCACAATATTTTTTATCTCAAAATAAGATGGTCGAACTCACTGGCGTTCGTTCGTGGTGATGGTACTGTTTTCACTGTTCCTCACTGCGTTCGGGAGCTTCGTCTTTGGGAGGGAAAATCTTTTTGGAGAGCTTTTTAAGATCATCAAGGCGTTGTGCGATGAGCGCTTCTTTTTTTGCTCTTGACCAGCCTTTGATGTTTTTCTCGCGGGCAATGGCGTTCAGGATATAACCGAATTCTTCAGCATAAACCAATTGTACGGGACGCCTGGATGCTGTGTATGCGCCTTCGCTTCTGCCGCTTTCGTGCTCGCTTAAACGACGGATGATATTATTCGTAACTCCGGTGTAGTAAGAGCCGTCGTTGCATTTCAGGATATATACGAAGTAAGATTTAGGCACAGACAAAAATATTCATGTCAGCTGTCTTAACCGTTTGTAAATGTTTAGCGGAACAAACGCAGCCTAACGAACGCCATCCTGCGATCATCCATCTTTGATTACGCTGCATCAATCCGAGCGCACACTGCAATTGATTCACATTCGGGAATTGATTGTCGTGCTGAGTAGCCGGGCACACAAAAAAAATGGGGAGTAAAAAACTCCCCACGGCGTATCGAAGCACGACAATCAATTCCCGAACTCGCTCAGGAACTTGATCCGAACCAAACGGATTTCTTCTTCCGAAAAATCTTCTTCACCCAATTCTTTCAGCGCTTCTTCGAGCGAATCGGATTCGGACTCGCGGAAATAATCCACGATCTCTTCCTGCTTTTCGCTGTCGATGACGCGATCGATGTAGTAGTTGATGTTGACGCGCGTGCCGGAATGCACGATGGTTTCAATTTCGCTGATGACGTCTTCGATCTTCAGGCCTTTCGCTTCGGCAACGTCCACGAGATCGAGCTTGCGGTCGATGCTTTGGATGATGTGCACTTTCAGTCCCGATTTGTTCACGATCGATTTGACGAGCATATCCTGCGGGCGCTCGATTTCGTTGTCGTCAACGTATTTCGCGATCAGGTCGATGAAGGGCTTGCCGAATTTTGCGGCTTTGCCCGAGCCGACGCCGGTAATACGCGTCATCTCTTCCATCGTGACCGGGTACTGGATCGCCATTTCTTCGAGCGATGTTTCCTGGAACACGACGTACGGCGGCAGGTTTTTCTGGCGCGCCACCGTCTTGCAAAGATATTTCAGCATCGAGAACAGCTCCGCATCGGCGCCACCGCCGCGCTGCTGTCCCGCAACCACTACGTCTTCTTCTTCATTTTCCTCGCTCTCGAAATCGTGGTCGCGCGTCACCATCATTTCTTTCGGCTGATCGAGGAAATCTTTGCCGGCTTTGGAGACTTTCAGCAGGCCGTAATTCTCGATGTCTTTCTGCAGGTAACCTTCGATCAGCGCCGCACGCACAACTGCATTCCAGTAACGCTCGTCTTTGCTGTCGTCGGCGCCTTTGCCGAAAACTTCAAGGCTATTGTGCTTGTACGATTTGATCGTGGCGGTGAGCTGGCCCTGCAGCACCTGGATGATGTGCTTCGTTTTGAATTTCTCTTTCACCTCGAGCACGGTTTCGATCACGAGACCGACATCGTCCGTCGCATCGACTATCGTTTTCGGGTTGCGGCAGGTGTCGCAGTTGGAGCAGTTGTCGTCATTGTATTGCTCGCCGAAATAATGCAGCAGCACTTTACGACGGCAGCTCGAGGATTCGGCATACGCTACCGTTTCCAGCAGCAGCTGTTTCCCGATCTCCTGCTCGGCAACAGGCTTGCCTTTCATGAACTTCTCCAGCTTCTGGATATCGTCGTAGCTGTAGAACGTAAGGCAATTTCCTTCACCGCCGTCACGTCCTGCGCGACCGGTTTCCTGGTAATAGCCTTCGAGCGATTTCGGAATATCGTGGTGAATGACGAAACGCACATCCGGCTTGTCGATGCCCATGCCGAACGCGATGGTAGCGACGATGACGTCGATCTCTTCCATCAGGAATTTGTCCTGCGTTTCAGCGCGGGTCTGCGCGTCGAGGCCGGCGTGGTACGGAAGCGCTTTGATGCCGTTCACTTTCAGCGTTTCGGCCAGCTCTTCCACTTTCTTGCGGCTGAGGCAATACACGATGCCCGACTTGCCCTGGTTCTTCTTGATGTATTTGATGATCTCCTTCACCACGTTCACTTTCGGACGGATCTCGTAGAAGAGGTTCGAGCGGTTGAACGAGGATTTGAAGATGTTGGCGCCGGTCATGCCGAGGTTCTTCAGGATGTCCTGCTGGACTTTCGGCGTGGCAGTGGCGGTAAGTGCGATGATCGGAACGGTGCCGATGGCTTCGATGATCGGGCGGAGACGGCGGTATTCCGGGCGGAAGTCGTGGCCCCATTCGGAAATACAGTGCGCTTCGTCGATCGCGAAGAACGAAATGCGGATGTCGCGGAAGAAAGCGACGTTATCTTCTTTCGTGAGGGATTCCGGTGCGACGTACAGCAGTTTCGTTTTTCCGGAGACAATGTCTTTTTTAACCTGGAGAATTTCCGCTTTGGTGAGCGAAGAATTCAGGAAATGCGCGATGCCGTCGTCGGTGCCGAAATTGCGGATGGCATCCACCTGGTTTTTCATCAGCGCGATGAGCGGGGAGACGATGATCGCGGTGCCTTCGCTGATGAGTGCCGGCAGCTGGTAGCAGAGTGATTTTCCACCGCCGGTGGGCATGATGACGAACGCATCTTTGCCGTCGAGAACATTATTGATAATGGCTTCCTGTTGACCTTTGAACTTACTGAAACCGAAAAATTTTTGAAGATGTTCGGTTAAAGTAAGAGTTTCAGTATCAATCATCTCTGTGTGTTTTTCAGGGTAAATCGGGAGGAGGTTGGTGAAATTTTGCTGAGTAAAGATATAATGAAATTATCGTTCACTCGCGAGCGTTCTTCCTGTTTTTTTCACTTTTCTACGAATGGGGAAATTTCCACGACAAACGGAATATCTTTACGCAAAAGCCATTTTATGAAGTTGAAATTAACCCTACTCTTCCTGCTGTTCGCGGCATTTTCTTTTGCGCAGGCACCGCAGGCTGTCAACTACCAGGGTGTTGCGCGCGACGTGCAGGGCAACCCGATCACGAACCAGGCGCTCGGCGTTCAGTTCGCTATTCACCAGGGCACACCGACCGGCGCAGTCGTTTACCGTGAAAATCATTTTCCGTCCACCAACGCCTTCGGTTTGTACACCGCTGCGATCGGCGCAGGCACTCCCGTTACCGGCACCTTCAGCGCGATCAGCTGGGCGAACGGACCGTATTACCTCGAAATCGGCATCGACATTACCGGCGGCAGCAACTTCGTACAAGCCGGCGTTTCACAGCTGATCTCCGTTCCTTATGCGTTGTATGCCGAAACGAGCGGCAACGGCGGTAATGGTCCCACCGGTCCCACTGGTCCTTCGGGCGCAACCGGTGCAGCGGGCGCTACCGGCTCCACCGGGCTTACCGGCGTAACCGGCGCTACAGGCGTTTCCGGCACCACCGGCCAGGATATTTACGAAGTATACGGCACCAGCCAGATCTCCGTCGGCGCGTCCACTACTTCGTACACGCTGATCCCGGGCCTCACACAAACGATCAACATTCCTGCAAACTGCAAAGTGTATGTGTCGAGCACTGGCGGCATCCAGAGCACCGGCGCCACTTCGTCCACGTATTCCGTTGTCGATGTCGGTTTGTTTGTCGACGGCAACGCAACCACGAGTGGCGGACAGCGTCGTATTGCGATTGCGAACACTTCGGCGCTCGCACAGCTGATCGGCAACTGGTCGCTGGCCAATACGTATTCGCTTTCACCGGGCAACCATACGTTCGAAGTGAAAGCAGTAGGCGGCATTGCGGGTTCTTCCAACGCCAACGTCAGCAGCGGCTCCGCTCCGCAATTGCAGGGCGTGCTCACCGTCATGATCATTAAGCAGTAGCACCATGAAACAACTTTTCATCGCAGCCTGCTGCTTCACCAGCGTTTTCGCTTTTGCGCAGACGAGCCGCTCCGACGTGATCGCGTCCGCCGGCGGATTTGCCAACGGCCCCGGCTTCACGAACTCGTACACGATCGGTGAAATGGCGATGGTCAGCACGTTCTCCACCGGCAGCTTCGTGCTCACGCAAGGCTTCCAGCAACCGAACGACGGCGTCACCGGCCTCGCGCCCGTCAATGAAAACACGGAACCTTTCGAAGCGTATCCGAATCCTTCGAACGGGCAGGTGTTTCTCGCTTATGATCTGTCGGGCAATGCAGAAGTGACGGTGGAAGTCTACGATCTTCCCGGCCGTTTGGTGCTCACCGAAAAAAGCAATCGCGCAACCGGCCACCAGGTGCATGCGGTCAATCTTTCCTCGCAATCGGAAGGCGTTTATTTTATTCGCCTCACGATAAAAACGGATGGAGCGGTTTCCACGAAAACGTCGAAGATCACCATCACGCATTAACCGGGCTTCTTTCATTCTTTTATTTTTGGGAGGGAATGCCATCGTGTTCCCTCTTCTTTTTTTATGAAGATCGCAGTCGTCGTTCCCGCTTTCAATGAGTCGCAGGCCATTCCCGGCGTCGTGGAAGAATTGCATGATGTAGCGAAAAAAAACGCGCTCGACCTGACGGTCGTTGTCGTGAACGATTGCTCGACGGACAATACCGGTGCGATCATCGATACGCTTCCGTGTGTGGCGCTGCATTTGCCGGTGAACCTCGGCATCGGCGGCGCGGTGCAAACGGGTTTTCGTTTCGCGTTTGAAAATGATTTCGATTACGCGCTGCAGGTCGACGGCGACGGGCAGCATCCGGCGGAAGCGATTCCTGCATTGATCAATGCGGCCGAAAAAAACAAGTGGGACGTCACCATCGGCTCGCGCTTCCTGACGCGGGAAGGATTTCAATCGACCACGTTGCGCCGCACAGGAATTTTATGGTTCAGCCGTCTCAACCGTTGGCTCACGGGCGTTACGATCAACGACACGACATCCGGTTTTCGTTTGCTGAACCGCAAAGCGCTGGCGATCGTCAACGATTATTATCCCGATGAATATCCCGAGCCGGAGGCGCTCATTCTCTTCGAACGAAAACAGCTGCGCACGGGAGAAGTCCAGGTGCAGATGCGCGAGCGGCAGGGCGGCGTTTCTTCGATCAATTCCGTGCGCGCCGTGTATTACATGTGGAAGGTGACGCTGGCCTGCCTGTTCACGCGTTTTCGCCGGCTGTAACCGGGATGGCTAAGCTTTTGGCGGGAATTCGTAAGCGCTGCAGGGAGTACCGGTTCTAACTTGCTGCCAGAACCCGGAAATCCGCAAATGAGCTTACTTTTTTTATTCCCTTTTCGGCTTTACAATTCCGGTTTCCGGCGTGTAGAATGCCCGCTTCAACCAATCATCACCACGCGCATGATGCATCTCATCTTGGTTATCTGTAATTACATATTTATCTTTAGAAAAAATCCAACCCGATGAAGAAACTCATCGTTCTGGCGCTCGCGATAACGCCATTTTTTATGGTCTTTTCGTGCCGCCACGAGCCGGTCCTTCCCGACCACCAGGTCAGCTTCTCTGCTGATATTCTGCCCATCATCCAGTCGAGCTGCCAGCATTCCGGTTGCCACGACACGCTTCCCGGGCACGAAGCTTTCCCGATCACGGATTACGCGCAGGTGATTCACGAATGTGATGTCGTTGCCGGCAAACCGCACGAAAGCAAATTGTACGAAGTCATTACGGCTCCGGAAGGTTCGGAAGACCGCATGCCCCAATCGCCCTACCCCGCGCTCACCGATCGCAACATGCGATTGATTTACATCTGGATCGCGCAGGGAGCAAAAAACAATTAATATGAAGAAATGGATGTTCGTCGCTGCCGCTATCGCGCTGATTGCGGCAGGTTGCTATAAAGACAAAGCAGACGAGATTAATATCGGCGCTGGACTTTTCGACCCCTGTGATACCACCCACAACGTTTCTTACCAGAACCACATCCAGGTAACGCTCGAGAACTATTGCTACTCCTGTCATTCGGGAGCGAATCCTTCGAGCGGCATTCACCTCGATACCTACAACGACGTGTATTCCTGGTACGTGACGGGCGATCTTTACGGTTGCGTTTACCGCCAGCCGGGCTACAACCCGATGCCGCCGAGCTTCGCGCTCGACAGCTGCCACATGAAACAATTCGGCTACTGGATCGCTGCCGGTGCCCCGAACAACTGATCCGATTTCTACAATGAAAAAAATATTCCTCTTCGCAGTAATGCTGCTCGGTATCTCCGCGTATTCACAAACACCGGAAGATATGCAGCGCATGGCCGACAGCCTCGACGCGCTGAACCAGCCGGCCAAAGAATACACGCACGCTACGTTCAAAGCCACGCGCCTCATCAATTTCCCGACGATCGAAACGATGGGCAGCCACGCGCTCGACTTTCGCATCCAGCACCGTTTCGGCGAGCTGAACAGCGGCGCGTACAATGCGTTCGGCCTCGACGGCGGCGCGTGCATCCGTCTTTCGCTCGACTACGGCATTACCGACTGGCTGATGGTCGGCATCGGGCGCACCTCGCAGGACAAGCTCGTGGACGGCTCCGTGAAAGTGCGGGCGCTGCGGCAAACGACGAATAATTCGACGCCGGTTTCGGTAACGTGGTATTCGACGATGAACTACACGTTCCTGAAAGATCCGCGCAAAGCGGTGAACGGCTTCGACAAGTATCATTACGACGTCGATCGCATCTCTTACGGAAACGTGCTGACGATCGGCCGCAAATTCAACGAGCGCATTTCACTCGAAGCGCACGGCTTCTGGGTGCATTACAACGTTGTCGATCACCTCGACGATTCGAACGACATGTTCGCTGCGGGAATTTCCGGTCGCGTAAAAGTGACGAAGCGTCTTGCGATCACGTTTGAATATGCGCACCGCCTGAACAAGTACACGAATACGTTCGACAGCTTCCACGATCCGCTTGGCATCGGCTTCGATCTGGAAACCGGCGGCCACGTTTTCCAGATCCACTTCACGAACCAGTTCGGCATGAACGAGGCGCAGTACATTCCGTACACGACAAGCAACTGGGCGAAAGGCGGCATCCGCATCGGCTTCAACATCTCACGCGTATTCGCCATTGGTCGCAAGGGCGGAAACGGCTGGTAAACTTTTTCATAACCCCGCAGGTCTAACTCTACAAAACCATTAATGAAAAAAACCAAACTCGTCACCGGTATCGCCCTTATCGCTGTCGCAGGTGTACTTAGCGCTTTCGACATACAGGACAATAACGGAAAAGCGGGCCGCACGGGCTCTCCGAATGAAAGCACCTGCAATGTGTCGTGCCACACCGGCTTCCCGCTTAACGACGGCACCGGGTCCATCACGATCACGTCGCCCGACCTGATCAACTGGGAATACATGCCCGGCGATACGTACAACATCAGCGTCACCGTAGCACGCACGGGCAATTCGCTTTTCGGCGTGGACGTAGAATGCCTCACGGGCGCAAGCCCCGCGCAAAATGCAGGCACGCTGCTCATCACGAACACAACCGAAACGCAAATCAAAGTCATCACGGTGAATACGGTGCTGCGTCGCAACGTCGTCCACAAGCTGAACGGCGGTGTCGGAACGGATTCAAAAACGTTCTCCTTCAAATGGATTGCGCCGGCGACTAACGTTGGAACAGTAACGTTCTATGCT
>CAMLEF010000177.1 GCA_946478675.1 uncultured Flavobacteriales bacterium
TACCTACCCATCCTAATTCTCGTTATTCTCAACCATTCCTTATTCCTTACCCTTTTCGTTTTTCGGATATTCTTACCTTTCCGTAATTCGCACCCCGCATCCATCACTGCAGAATATTCCTTAATTCGTACCATTCGTAATTCGCACCCCGCATCCATCACTGCGAAAAACGCCCGCCAATTCCTACCCAATAATCTTCCCGATCGTCCTGAAAATAATCTTCAGATCCGTCGCAAAACTTTTCTCCGCGATATACTTCTCGTTCAGCTTCAGCTTCGCCGGCATCACTTCTTCGATATAAGTTTTTTCGGGGTCGTTGGATTTCGCCAGCAATTCATTCTCATCCGAATATTCAATCGAAGCGTAATCCGTAATGCCTGGACGCACGTCGAGCACCTTTCGCTGTTCCGGCGTATAGAGCTCCACGTATTTCCGCACTTCCGGGCGCGGGCCCACCACGCTCATGTCGCCGCTCAGCACGTTCAGCAATTGCGGCAATTCATCCAGCTTGTACTTGCGCAGCACGTAACCCACGCGCGTCACCCGCGGATCACGCCCGCCCACCGTCAGCAATCCTTTCTTGTCGGAATCCGGGCGCATCGTGCGGAATTTCCAGAGGCGAAAATCCTTGCCGTAACGCCCCACGCGCACCTGCCGGTAAAACACGCCGCCCGGGCTGCTCAATCCCACGCACAGCGCAATGATGAGCAGGAACGGCGACAGCAACAGCAGGCCGATAAAAGAGGCAACGATATCGAAAAGACGCTTCACAGGTTTTTGTTTGCCGCAGAGGTGCAGAGAGAGCGGAGATTGCTCTGCGTCCTCCGCGCCTCTGCGGCGATTTTTTTAAGTGCCGATCACTTCGATCACCGATGAAACCACCGCTTCCAGCACCAGCGCCATCTGCTCTTCGGTGAGATCGTAAAACACCGGCAGCGAAATTTCGCGCGAGAAATTAGTGTACGTCACCGGGTAGTTTTTGATGTCGTAACCGAGCGAGCGGTAGAAGCTCATCATCGGCACCGGGATAAAATGCACATTCACGCTGACGTCTTTGTCGAAGATCTTCTGGATGATCGCATCGCGCTGCTGCTCCGAGATGCCTTTGATGCGCAGCGGGTACAAATGGCACGAAGAAAACGATTCACCTTTGCGGATCACCGGCGCTTCCGCCCAATTGTACGCGGACAATACCCAGTTGTATTTGTCCATGATCTTCTCGCGCTTCACGAGCGTATCGGTATCGTAACGCTTCAGCTCCACTAAGCCGATCGACGCCATAATATCCGTCATGTTGCATTTGTAGCCGGCTTCGACGATATCGTATTTCCAGTTGCCCTTCTGTGTTTTCGCCAGCGCGTCTTTATTTTGACCGTGCAGCGTTTTCACGCAAAGCAGCTGGTAGAGCGCCTGGTTGTCGAACGGCGCAGGAAGATTCAGCGTGACCGCACCGCCTTCTGCCGTCGTGAGATTTTTCACCGCGTGAAAGGAGAACACTGAAATGTCCGTCAGCGATCCGGCTTTTTTTCCTTTGTAAATAGCGCCGAACGAATGCGCCGCATCGGAAAGCACAAGAATGCGGCCGAGCATTTCCTGCTCTTTCGTTGCAGGATGAAACAACGCCGCTTTCTCTTTCACCAGCGCGTTGATTGCATCGTAATCGCAGCACCAGCCGCCGAAGTCGACGGGCATGATCACTTTCGTTTTTTCCGTGATCGCTTTTTCAATCTCCTTTACGGAAATATTGAAATCGTCGGCGTTCACATCCACGAACACCGGCTTCGCGCCGCAATGCACGACGACGTTCGCAGTGGCCGAATACGTATACGCAGGCAGGATCACTTCATCGCCTTCTTTCACACCGAACCAGCGCAGGATAATTTCCAGCCCGGCCGTTGCAGAATTCAGGCAGATAGTTGCCGGCACGTTACAGTACGCGGAAATTTCTTTTTCGAAACGTTTCGTCTTCGGGCCGGTGGTGATCCAACCCGAACGCAGCGTGTCCGTCACTTCATCGATGATGGCCTGGTCGATACGCGGAGGAGAAAACGGGATCATAGGAATCGGAATGGTGGCGCTTTTAGTGGAGTAAGACAACGCCGGTCGATGGAAAGTAAAATTAGCGAATAAAAGAAGCCGAGGAAAAGCGTGCCCGCCTGCACTTCCAGCATCGATTCGGGAATGATGTTGACGAGAAACAACAGCGAGAACAGCACGGCGAATCCGAATTGTTTGCGCAGGCCCCAAACGGCAGGAACCAGCACCAGCAACAGCAGCGAAGCGATGCCGATGAATCCCAATTCTACACCCGTTTGCAGCAGCTGGCTGTGCGCGTTCAGTCCTTCGCGCTCCGCCCCTTCCATCCCGCGGCGATGATATTCCGCTTTCAACGAATCTTCCGCATCACCGATGCCCACGCCCGCCCACGGGTGGCGTTCGATGATGCTCACGTCTGCTTTCCAGACGAGCAGCCGCACCTGGTTGCTTTCCACTTCTTTCGGATCCACCGGCGCGCTCATCGTCACCACTTCTTTCATTCGCTCGAGGCGCGCGGCCATTTGCGGGAACGCTTTCAGCGCGATGAAACATCCGGCGATCAGCGTGACCAGCGCTGCAATTCCGACGACATATCGTTTGAAGCGCAGGATCGCGTACACGATGTATCCGGCGAACAGCAGCAGCATCGAGAGAATGCCCAGCTTCGACGAAAGCAGGAAAACGATCACCGCGAAGAAGAAACAAAGCAAAATCGCGAATGCTTTCTGCCGTTTCGGAAACGATTGCAGCAGCATGCCGTGAAAAAGCATCATGATGCCGACGCAGAAATACATTGAGAGGTACGACGGATGCACCAGCTCATTCGAGAACGCCTGGTAGTAAAAAGTATTTTCTCCCATGCTGAAATAAAGAATCGTCGAACGTACCAACATAAAAATGCCGACGGCCGTCAGTCCCGCGAGAAACGAAAAAACAAAACGTTGCGTGCGGCGCACGTCGAGCGTGGTGGTCGATAACGCCAGCGGCAGCAACAGCAAACAAACTTTCACCTGGATGTTGATCGCGCCTTCGGAAATGTTCGAGGTCCACAGCATGCCGGCCACGCAGAGCAAATAGAAAGTGAAGATCGGCCACAGCAGGATTTTCGTGCGCAGCGCGGTGATCTTTTCTTTCCAGCGGCCGTCGAACACCCAAAGCACCGTCAGCAGCGCGGTGAAAAATCCGACCATTCTTCCGAAGGGCAGGCAGAACGCGCTCAGCACGATCAGCGCCTGGCGGAAGCCGTCGATGAATTGTTGTCCCTGCGAAACTTTCGGCATACTTTCCAGCCGCTCACGAAAACGATTGGCGATCGTATTGCGCTCGAACTTTTCTTCGACGTAACGACGTCCGTTTTCGCCGAGCTGTTTCGCTTTTCCCGGTTCTGCGATCAATTGCTTTACGCAACCGGCCAGCGCATCCGCATTCTCCGGCTCGAAGAACAAACCCGATTTTCCTTCGTCGATAAAAAGCTCTTTCGCTTCGCCTTCCACGCCGAGCAGGACAGGTTTCTTCATCGCGAGATTTTCGAAGATCTTGGAAGGAATGGCGCCTTTGAAGAGGTCCAGCTTTCGCAACGGAACGACGGCCGCATCCATCGCCGCCAGCAGCTCCGGCATTTCTTTTTTCGGGATCGCGTCGAGGAAAATAACATTCGAAAGGCCGAGCTGTTCTTTCATCGCGATGAGCCGTTTCTTCTCCGGGCCTTCGCCGAGCAGGATGAATTTCACGCGCGGTTCGGTGCGCAGCTTTTCAGCCGCCTGCAGGATCACTTCGAGTCCTTGCGCATGACCGATGATGCCGGCATAGAGCAACAGCAGGTCATCCGTCGCAAAACCATTCTTCGTTCGCCAGCCTTTGTCTTCGAACGGAACGTAGAACTTCGTGTCGACGCCGTTCGGCAGCCAGTAAACCGTTTTCTCCGGGAAACGCGATTGAATATTGGCGACGATGCCCTGCGTTTGCCCGGTGATGAGCGCTGATTTTCGATAGAGAAATTCTTCCAGCTTCGTCGACAATCCCAGCAGGTAACGGTTGGTGACGAGCCCGAGTTTCTCCGCGCTTTCCGGCCAGAGATCCGAAACGTTGAAGATGAGTTTCGTTCGCTTCAAACGGCTGAGCACATACGCCGACATGCCGAGGAACAGCGGCGGTGATTCGCACATCAGCCAGTCGCTTTTGCGGAGCGTGAAGAGCCCGAAGAACAACGAAGTGAAAACAAACGAAAAATAATTCAGCAGGCGCGGAACGATGGATTTGCTTTGCGGCACGTAAATGCCGGTGCGGATAATTTTCACGCCGTCCATCTCTTCACGCATGAACCATTTTCCGCGATAACCTTCCTGGATGCGCATGTGCGGGTAATTCGGCATCGCAGTGAGCACGGTGACGTCAGCGCCGCTTTTTTTCAGTCGCACAGCCAGCTCGAACAAGCGGTTCTGCGGCGCGCCGACTTCCGGCGGAAAATATTGAGTGAGGATAACGATCTTCACAGTTTCCCTCCTATTCGTTCGTATTCCGTTTGCAGCAGCTTCACCGTGCGGTTCCATTCGTAATCGCGCATCACTTTCTCACGGCCTTTTTCGCCGAGACGTTTGCGCAATTCTTCTGACAGCATTTTCCGCATGGCCTCTTTCACGGCAATTATATTGTTCACGGGAACTTTCAACCCGTCGACATTCTCTTCGACAATTTCAGCAAGACCGCCGGTGTCCGTCACGATTACGGGTTTTCCGCAGGCCATCGCTTCGAGCACGGTGACGCCGAAACTTTCATATTCCGAAATATTGACGAGCACGTCGAGCATATTGTGGTACTCCGCGACCACCGCGTGATCGACCTTCCCGGTAAACAGGACGTTGTTTTCGATGTTCAGTTGCTTCGCCTGTTGCGCAAGCGCTTCACGCTGCGTGCCGTCGCCTACGATCAGCAAACGTATTTCCGCCGCGGGCATTTCTTTTTTCAGCGCAGCGAATGCGTCGAGCAACACCGGGATGCCGTACACTTTCTCCAGCGCTTTCACCGTTCCGAAAACGATGACGTCGCCGGGAAATGGTCGCTCAACTTTCTTCGGAAAAAAGACGGCGGTATCCACTCCGAAAGGCGTGAGTATTGAATTACGTCCTGCAATGTTTTTGATCGCGCGCTGCAGAACGGGGCTCGTCGCCATGAGCGCGTCGGCGGAACGGAGAATTTTTTTCAGCAACAAACGCTTGAACATTCCCTTCGGAAAATCGAGCACGTCGCTGCCCCAGGCAGAAATGAGGAACGGATGAAAACCGCTGCGCCACCCGAGCAGTCCGTAGCTCGTCGCGTAATGCGCATGCACGATAGAAGGCTGGAACGTGCGGATGACGGCTTTCAATGTGCCGACTTTTTTCAGGTAGCCGAGCTTGCCTGCGGAAGAAGCGTGAAAGGTGGAAGAATCGACGCCTGCTTCATCGAAGATCGTCACGTCCGGAAGCTGCGCGTAGAAATCGCCTTGCCTGCGCGAGAGACTGAAAATGCCAATGACAAATCCTGCACCGGCAAGACCATGAACCAGCTTGCGCGTGTGCGGCGAATTGACATCGGAAAGAAGCAGTATCCGTTGCGCCATTACGTTACCCGTTTATCATTGGCGAAAAGGTAGCGGAAATATTTTCCGAGGGCGAACACATACGCGCCCGCTTTTTCAGCAAAACGTCGTGAAAAAATTCCGGCAAGACCGAAGAGCACTATGCGCGATACGATATGCAGGAAGCAGAACAGCGCGCCGATAAGGAAAGCGAAGAATGACTGGTGCTTGCGGTAATATTTCAATTTGCTCAACAGCTGGTTCGCGATGACGACCTTCTGGTTCTTCTTCGAGCTTTGGCCGGAATGATGAACCACTTCCACAGCAGGAAAATAAACCAGCTTCGCTCCTGCTTCTGCAGCACGATACGAGAAGTCCGCATCTTCCATCCAGAACAATTCCGGGTCAAGTCCACCGATTTTTTCAAACAACGCTTTCGGAAAAAACAGCGCCGCACCGGATAACATGCCCGGTGAAAATGTTTTTTCGAATTGCTCCTGCGGGTATTCCGAAACCTTCAGCAGGCGATGCAGGAACAGCGCTTCGGAAACCGTATTCCACACGCCCGGCGATTTCCAGGCGGAAACCTGCAACGAGCCGTCGCTGTTGTACAGTCGCGGGCCGAGCAGGAACAGCTCTTTTTCACGTGCGGCAAAATCCAGCATCGTCTGCAACGCGCCTTGACGCAATTCCGTATCGGGATTCAGCAGGAAAATGAAATCGCCTTTCGCGAGCTGCATGCCCTGGTTGTTGGCGGCGGAAAATCCTGCGTTTTTTTCATTCGCGATGAGCTTCACTTGCGGGAATTCTTCACGGATCATTTGCAGCGTACCGTCGGAAGAAGCGTTATCGATCACGATCACTTCCGTACCGGGAATTTCCTGCGCAAAAACGGACGAGAGACAAGCCCGAAGCAAATCGCGCACGTGGTAGCTGACAATGACAATGGAAATCCCGGAAGGCATTCACGCAAAAGTAGGATTTTAGAACGGGAGCACGTTTCCTGTATTGCCCGGTTCCAAAGAATTGCGATATTCGTCGTGACCCGCTAGTCACCCCCATATTTTGCCCCGTTTCGCATACCTCACCGCTTCCGATCCCGGCGATAAACGCGCATGGTCGGGTATTCATTTTTCCATTCTCCACACGCTGCGCCGGCAGGGATTCGATGTCACGCCGCTAGGTCCGTGGCAACCGGAAATGCAACTGCGTATCGGGCGGATGCAATCGTTTCTTTCGCGAAAGCTGACGGGAAAACGCTTCGGCTATTCGCATTCGCTGAAGCTGGCGAAAACCTACGGCCGCTATTTTTCCGAAAAGCTGAAGCAAGAAAATTACGACGCCGTCATTGCGGTTGCCGCTTCTGCCGAGCTCGCTTTTCTCGAAACGGATCTTCCTGTTTATTACATCGCCGACGCCACGTTCGCAAACATGACCGGTTACTATTCGTTCTATTCGGAGCTCACGAAACGTTCACTGCAGGAAGGTCACGAAACACAACAGCGCGCGCTGAAGAAAGCGGCGAAATTGTTTTTTCCTTCCGAATGGGCGGCGCAGTCGGCGGTGAACGATTACGACATTCCTCTTTCGAAAGTGAATGTGCTGCCGTTCGGCGCCAACCTGGATCATCTTCCGCAAACGGAATTAGCCGTCGGCGATCGCTGCAGGCTGTTGTTCGTCGGCGTGGAATGGGAACGCAAAGGCGGGCCGTTGGCGCTCGAAACGCTGCGTGAATTGCGCAGAACGGGAACAGACGCATCACTCACGATCGTCGGTTGTTCGCCGAACGTCAACGAAACGGGCGTGACCGTGATTCCGTTCCTCGACAAGAATGATCCGCAGCAACGGGAACAGCTGACGCAACTTTTTGCCGCTTCGGATTTCCTGCTGCTGCCGACGCGCGCCGAATGCTACGGGATCGTTTTTGCGGAAGCAGCGGCGTACGGCTTGCCCTCGCTGACCTACGACACGGGCGGCGTGCGCGGAGCAGTACGTGAAAACGTCAACGGGTTTTTATTTTCAGAAACAGCGTCCGGAAAAGACTTTGCAGAAAAGATCCTGGCGTTGCGTGAAGATCCGCATGCGCTGCTTTCGCTGAAGAAATCCGCAAGAAGGCTTTATGAAACGGAATTGAACTGGAACAGCTGGGCGCGTCGTTTTGCTGCGACCATCCTTCCGGCTTCACCCGCGGCGCAATTGCAGCAGGCGGAACAGGAAGCCATTCAGTAATTTTCCCGCCAGCTTTTCCAGCGCAGGAAATTCCGCAAACAGTTTTTTCAGCTCATTCAGCGACGATTCATCCGCAGCTGCGCGTTTGGCTTCATACACGCGCATGCGCAACCAAAGCTGCAGTCGCTTTTTCTCCGCGGAAGAAAGCTGTTTTCGGAACGCTTCATACAACGGCGCATGCAGCTGCGCATTCACCATCCGAACGGGATCGAGATACGTGGAAACGTATTTCCGTCCGCCAGCATTCTGCGCCGACATCGATTCGCCGTGCACACGGAAATCCACGCGCGACTGCAGCACGTGATGCAAGCCGTACTTCGACGCGATTCGCAGCCAGTATTCGAGATCGCACACCTGCTTCAATGACGTATCGAAGTTCCCGATCGCTTCCACGAGCTTCCGCCGGAACATCACCGTGCTCGGTTCGCCGATGAAATTGATCGTCGGATGTGCCGCTGCGAAAGAAACGATCTGCTGTGCGCTGAACAGTTGTCCGCCGGGCGCCAAACGATCGAGCGTCAGCACTTCCCGGCGGTAATATAGTTTCGCTTCTTCCGAAGCATTTTCCCCGAACACGTAATTCCGGTGCGCTGCCAGCAACTGATCTTCCGGGCGTGCCGCTTCCAGCAACAACTCCACCGCGCGCGGCCCCAGCACATCGTCCTGGAAAAGAAATTTGATCCACTCGCCTTTCGCCAGTTCCAGGCAGCGGTTCCAGTTCCCCGTCAGCCCGAGATTTTTTTCATTGACAAAAACACGCACCCGTTTATCCCGCTGCGCATATTCGTTCGACAGCGCCACTGTTCCGTCCGAAGAACCGTCATCGACGATCAGCACTTCGCAATCCGCCGTGCAGGCCAGCGCACTCTCCAGGCAATCGCGCAACCAGCGTTCGCCGTTGTATGTCGGAATGCAGATGCTGACTTGCGGAATCATTTACAGGTTTGAAATATATTAAAGCTATTTCTCTTTGTGTCTTCGTGTCTTGGTGGCAAGAATGTTTTTTTGCCACTAAGGCACAAAGACACTAAGAATGCATTATTACTTTTTGCGAATACCAATTTTACAACTCCTATCGCCAATCATTTTGCCGTGTCGGTCCAGTGCGTGGCGCCTTGCCGCGCGTGACGAATGTAATAGTTGTTCTCCTCGCCCGGGTCCGCGCTGTTTTCATACCAGGGCAGGTGACGCGCCACGTAAGGGTTACCCGTACGGAACGCAGGAGCCACCCAAAGAGCGCCATTCGTATACGGACGATACAACGCAAAAGTCGTATCGACTTCCGCATTAAAAACGCTGGGCTCCACTTC